>NZ_JBEXTV010000011.1:0-159560 GCF_040628835.1 Streptomyces sp. NPDC006134
GGCGGGGGGTCGGGGGGGGCGGGGGGGGGGGTGGGGGCGGACGGGGGGGCGCGCGGGGGCCGCCCGTCACCGCGAAGCCGGAGCCGTCGGCCAGTCCCGCATGCCGCCGCTCCCGCCCAGGGGGGGCTGCTCCTGCCACGGAGGCCGCTCCCGCCCAGGAGGCCGCGCCCGGTCAGGGGTAGCTCCCCGTCCCGTGCCCTGATGCCACGGCGCCGGACGGCAGGGGGTGGTGGCCCTGCCGTCCGGCGCCGTGGAGTGTGCCGGGAGGTGTTCAGCCCGTGGTGCCCGCGCGGGCGGCGTCTCCGGGGCCGGCGTCCCGCAGCAGGCAGGTCAGCCGGGCGCTGCACACGCGGCGCCCTTCCTCGTCGCTGATCACGATGTCGTACGTCGCCGTCGTGCGGCCCCGGTGGACGGGTGTGGCCACGCCGGTGACCAGGCCGGAGCGGACCCCGCGGTGGTGGGTGCAGTTGAGGTCGACCCCGACGGCGATCTTGGTGCTGCCGCCGTGCAGCATGGAGCCGACCGAGCCGAGCGTCTCGGCCAGTACCGCGGAGGCCCCGCCGTGCAGCAGCCCGTAGGGCTGGGTGTTGCCCTCCACCGGCATGGTGCCCACGACCCGCTCGGCGGACGCCTCGAGGATCTGGACGCCCATGCGCGTGCCCAGGTGCCCGGCGGAGAACAGGGCGGGCAGGTCGACACCGAGCGCGGCGTACTCGTCGATGACCTCCTGCGGGAACTTCACGTGCTGCTGCTCGCCCATGGGCCCGGCTCCGTTCGTCGTTCGTCCAGATCGCTACGGCTGCGCGTCGGCTGAGCAAACGCTCAGTCGGTCGCCGATTGTTCCAGACGGACGACGACGGACTTGCTGGCCGGGGTGTTGCTGGTGTCCGCGGTGGCGTCCAGCGGCACCAGGACGTTGGTCTCCGGGTAGTACGCGGCGGCGCAGCCCCGGGCGGTCGGGTAGTGGACGACGCGGAAGCCGGGCGCCCGCCGCTCCGTCCCGTCCTTCCACTCGCTGACCAGGTCGACGTAGGAGCCGTCCCGGACGCCCAGCTTCCGGGCGTCCTCGGGGTTGACCAGGACGACCCGGCGGCCGTTCCTGATGCCGCGGTAGCGGTCGTCCAGGCCGTAGATCGTGGTGTTGTACTGGTCGTGGGAGCGCAGTGTCTGCAGCAGCAGCCGCCCCTCGGGCAGGTCGGGGTACTCCACCGGCGCGGCGGTGAAGTTGGCCTTGCCGGTGGCGGTGGGGAAGCGGCGCTCGTCGCGCGGGGCGTGCGGGAGCGCGAAGCCGCCGGGGCGGGCCACGCGCGCGTTGAAGTCCTCGAATCCGGGGATCACGCGTGCGATGCGGTCGCGGATCGTCGCGTAGTCCTTCTCGAACTCCTCCCACGGCACCGTGCTGTCCGCGCCGAGCACCCGGCGGGCCAGGCGGCACACGATGGCCGGTTCGGACAGCAGGTGCCCGCTCGCCGGGTCGAGCCGGCCGCGGGAGGCGTGCACCATGCCCATGGAGTCCTCCACGGTCACGAACTGCTCGCCGCTCGCCTGGAGGTCGCGTTCGGTGCGGCCGAGGGTGGGCAGGATGAGCGCACGCGCGCCCGTGACGGCGTGCGAGCGGTTCAGCTTCGTCGACACGTGCACGGTCAGCCGGGCGCGCCGCATGGCCGCCTCGGTGACCTCGGTGTCGGGGGAGGCCGCGACGAAGTTGCCGCCCATGGCGAAGAACACCTTCGCCTCGCCGTCGCGCAGCGCGCGGATGGCCCGGACGACGTCGTAGCCGTGCTCGCGCGGCGGGGCGAAGCCGAACTCCCTCTCCAGGGCGTCCAGAAAGTCGGCCGAGGGCCGCTCGAAGATGCCCATCGTGCGGTCGCCCTGCACGTTGGAGTGGCCGCGCACCGGGCACACGCCCGCGCCCGGGCGGCCGATGTTGCCGCGCAGCAGGAGGAAGTTGACGACCTCGCGGATGGTGGGGACGGAGTGCTTGTGCTGGGTGAGGCCCATCGCCCAGCACACGATGGTCCGCTGCGAGGCGAGCACCATGCGGAAGGCTTCTTCGATCTGCGCGCGGGTGAGGCCGGTCGCCGTGAGCGTCTCGTCCCAGTCGGCGGCGCGGGCCGCCCGGGCGAACTCCTCGTAGCCGTGGGTGTGCTCGCGGACGAAGGTCTCGTCGACCGCGCCGTCGGTCTCGACGATCAGCTTGTTGAGGAGGCGGAAGAGGGCCTGGTCGCCGCCGAGGCGGATCTGCAGGAACAGGTCGGTGAGCGCGGCGCCGGTGGCCAGCCCCTTGGGGGTCTGCGGGTTCTTGAAGCGCTCCAGGCCCGCCTCCGGCAGCGGGTTGACGCTGATGATCCGCGCGCCGTTCGCCTTGGCCTTCTCCAGGGCGGAGAGCATGCGCGGGTGGTTGGTGCCCGGGTTCTGCCCGGCGACGATGATCAGGTCGGCTCGGTACAGGTCCTCCAGCAGGACGCTGCCCTTGCCGACGCCGATCGTCTCCGACAGGGCCGAGCCGGACGACTCGTGGCACATGTTCGAGCAGTCCGGCAGGTTGTTGGTGCCGAGCTCGCGCGCGAAGAGCTGGTAGAGGAAGGCGGCCTCGTTGCTGGTGCGCCCGGAGGTGTAGAAGACGGCCTCGTCGGGGGAGGAGAGGGCGGCGATCTCCTCGGCGACGATGTCGAAGGCACGCTCCCAGGTGACCGGCTCGTAGTGGTCGGCGCCCTCGGGCAGGTACATGGGGTGGGTGAGGCGGCCCTGCTGGCCGAGCCAGTAGCCGCTGCGGCCGGCGAGGTCGGTGACGGAGTGCGCGGCGAAGAACTCGGGGGTGACGCGGCGCAGGGTGGCCTCCTCGGCCACCGCCTTGGCGCCGTTCTCGCAGAACTCCGCCGTGTGCCGGTGTTCCGGTTCCGGCCAGGCGCAGCCGGGGCAGTCGAAGCCGTCCTTCTGGTTGACGCTCAGCAGGGTCAGCGCGGTGCGCTTGACGCCCATCTGCCGCTGGGCGACGCGGAGGGTGTGGCCGATGGCCGGCAGCCCCGCCGCGGCGTGCTTCGGCTCGGCGACCTGCGGCGCGTCCTGGACCGGATCACTCGTGGGCGGCTTCGTGGCCATCGCGCGCTCTCCTTCACGTCCGCGTGTGAGGTACGTCTCCGATCCTCGCACGCGCCGGTGACAGTGCCGAGGGCCGGGCGTGCGGGAGGCGGGAAACGGGGCACGGTCCGGTGCGTCGCGGCGGGCGGCGCCGGCTGTCGGTGCGGCGTGGCAGGATCGGGGGCGTGGCAGAGACAGCATCGAAGAAGACCGACACCACCTCCGGCGGCCGTCCGCGGCTGATGCTCATGGACGGGCACTCGCTGGCCTACCGCGCGTTCTTCGCGCTGCCCGCGGAGAACTTCACGACCGCGGCCGGCCAGCCGACCAACGCGATCTACGGCTTCGCGTCGATGCTGGCCAACACGTTGCGCGACGAGGCGCCCACGCACTTCGCGGTCGCGTTCGACGTGTCCCGCAAGACCTGGCGGTCGGCGGAGTTCGCCGAGTACAAGGCGAACCGCTCCAAGACCCCGGACGAGTTCAAGGGCCAGGTCGAGCTGATCGGCGAGCTGCTCGACGCGATGCACGTCTCCCGCTTCGCGGTGGAGGGGTACGAGGCCGACGACATCATCGCCACGCTCGCCACGCAGGCCGAGGCCGAGGGCTTCGAGGTGCTGATCGTCACCGGTGACCGGGACTCCTTCCAGCTGGTCAGCGAGCACACCACGGTGCTGTATCCGACCAAGGGCGTCTCGGAGCTGACCCGGTTCACCCCGGAGAAGGTCGTCGAGAAGTACGGGCTGACGCCCGCCCAGTACCCGGACTTCGCGGCGCTGCGCGGCGATCCGTCCGACAACCTGCCGGGCATCCCGGGCGTCGGGGAGAAGACGGCCGCGAAGTGGATCAACCAGTTCGGGTCGTTCGCGGAACTGGTCGAGCGCGTCGACGAGGTCAAGGGCAAGGCCGGGCAGAATCTGCGCGACCACCTGGAGTCGGTCAAGCTCAACCGCCGCCTCACCGAGCTGGAGCGGCGGGTGGAGCTGGGCAAGCCGGTCACGGAGCTGGCGCGGGCCCCCTACGACCGCAAGGCCGTGGCGATGATCCTGGACACCCTGGAGATCCGCAACCCGTCGCTGCGGGAGCGGCTCTTCGCCGTCGACCCGGGCGCCGAGGAAGCGGAGTCCACGCCGGTCGTGACGGACGGCGTGGAGCTGGACGGCACGGTCCTCGGCACCGGGGAGCTGGCCGGCTGGCTCGCCGAGCACGCCACGCAGGCGCTCGGCGTCGCCACCGTCGACACCTGGGCGCTGGGCGCCGGCTCGGTCGCCGAGGTCGCGCTGGCCGCGCCCGGCGGGGCCGCCGCCTGGTTCGACCCCTCCCAGCTGGACGAGGGCGACGAGACGGCGTTCGCCGGCTGGCTGGCCGACGCCGGCCGGCCCAAGGTCTTCCACGACGCCAAGCGGGCGATGCGGGTCTTCGCCGAGCACGGCTGGAGCGTCGACGGCGTGCGGATGGACACCGCGCTGGCGGCCTACCTGGTCAAGCCGGGCCGCCGCTCCTTCGACCTGGACGCGCTGTCCCTGGAGTACCTGCACCGGGAGCTGGCCCCCGCCGCCGCGGCCGACGGCCAGCTGGCGTTCGGCGCCGACGAGGGTGCCCAGGCCGAGGCGCTGATGATCCAGGCCCGCGCCGTCCTCGACCTGGGCGAGGCGTTCGAGAGCCGCCTGGAGGAGGTCGGCGCCGCGGACCTGCTGCGGGACATGGAGCTGCCGACGTCCGCGCTGCTGGCCCGGATGGAGCGGCACGGCATCGCGGCCGACCGGACCCACCTGCAGGCCATGGAGCAGATGTTCGCGGGCGCCGTGCAGCAGGCGGTGAAGGAGGCGCACGCCGCGGCCGGGCACGAGTTCAACCTGGGCTCGCCCAAGCAACTCCAGGAAGTCCTCTTCGGCGAGCTGAACCTGCCCAAGACGAAGAAGACGAAGACCGGCTACACCACCGACGCCGACGCCCTGGCCTGGCTGGCGACGCAGACCGAGAACGAACTGCCGGTGATCATGCTCCGCCACCGTGAGCAGGCGAAGCTGCGCGTCACCGTCGAGGGCCTGATCAAGACGATCGCCGCCGACGGCCGCATCCACACCACGTTCAACCAGACGGTCGCCGCGACCGGCCGGCTGTCGTCCACGGAC
The DNA here is from genome assembly GCF_040628835.1 of Streptomyces sp. NPDC006134. Taxonomy (NCBI): domain Bacteria; kingdom Bacillati; phylum Actinomycetota; class Actinomycetes; order Kitasatosporales; family Streptomycetaceae; genus Streptomyces; species Streptomyces sp. NPDC006134. The sequence continues at coordinate 5,217 of NZ_JBEXTV010000011.1, forward strand.
CCGAACCTGCAGAACATCCCCGTCCGCACCGACGAGGGCCGGGCCATCCGCCGCGGCTTCGTGGTCGGCGAGGGCTTCGAGTCCCTGATGACGGCGGACTACAGCCAGATCGAGCTGCGCGTGATGGCCCACCTGTCCGAGGACGCGGGCCTGATCGAGGCGTTCACCTCCGGCGAGGACCTGCACACCACCGCCGCCGCGCAGGTGTTCTCCGTCGACCCGTCGGCGGTGGACGCGGAGATGCGCCGCAAGATCAAGGCGATGTCGTACGGCCTGGCCTACGGCCTGTCCGCGTTCGGCCTCTCCCAGCAGCTGAACATCGAGGCGGCCGAGGCCCGCGGCCTGATGGACGCCTACTTCGAGCGCTTCGGCGGCGTACGGGACTATCTGCGCCGGGTCGTGGACGAGGCCAGGGCGACGGGCTACACCGAGACCCTCTTCGGCCGCCGCCGCTACCTGCCCGACCTGAACAGCGACAACCGCCAGCGCCGCGAGATGGCCGAGCGGATGGCGCTGAACGCCCCGATCCAGGGCACGGCGGCGGACATCGTCAAGATCGCCATGCTGCACGTGGACCGGGCGCTGCGCGAGGCCGGCCTGAAGTCCCGCATGCTTCTGCAGGTCCACGACGAAATCGTCCTGGAGATCGCCCCCGGCGAGCGGGAGACGGCGGAGGAGATCGTCCGCCGCGAGATGGCGGCCGCGGTCGACCTCCGCGTACCGCTGGGCGTGTCGGTGGGCGTGGGCCCGGACTGGGAGTCGGCGGCGCACTGACCGCCGGCGACGGCCTCGCGCGGGGCAGCATCCGAAGGCGGCTGCCCTGGGACTCCCGGGACCTCCGGGCCTTCCGGGCTTCCCGGGCCCCCGGGCCCCCGGCCCCCCGGGCCCCCGGGCCTCCCGGGCTTCCCGGGACCCTCCGAGGGCGACTGCCCCGGGGGCCCCGGGCCCGGGACCCTCTCGGGAAATCCCCGAGGAAAGCCGCCCCCTCGCGAAGGAAGCCGCCCTCTGGGAAAGCTCCTCAGGAAAGCTGTCCCTCTGAGGAAGCCGCCCCGGAGGAAGCCGCCCCGGAGGAAGCTGCCCCGGAGGAAGCCGCCCCGGAGGAAGCCGCCCCGGGGAAGCCCCCACCCGGGGGAAAAGCCGCTGCCCGGGGGAAAGCCCCCGCCCCCGCGGCGCCGTCACTCGGCCGGCCCCCGCGGGAAAGCCCCCGTCCCCGACGCCCGCGAGGATGCGGGCATGGGTATACGCACGCTCCACCATCGGACCGCACCACCGCGGGCCGGCGCCGAGGGGCCCGCCTGCGTCTCACTCCCGCCGGTCCCGGTCTTCGCGCCGGACGCAAGCACCGCCCGCATCCCCGAGACCCTCGCGACGGCCCTGCGCCGGGCCGCGGCCGGCCTGCGCCGCGGACTCGCCCACCGGGCCCCGGCCGCCGCGGGCACCGGCGAGACACCCGCCTGGCGCCTGTGGACAGAGCTGGCCCGCGGCTACCTGGCGCTCGCCCTCACCCTGCTGCCGCAGCCCCGCCCCACCCCCGCCTTCACCGTGTTCGTCGCCACGGCCGACCCGGTCAGCGCACGGGCGAACGGTCCGGCTCCGTACCGGCGCCGCCCCGCACGCCCAGGCTCAGACCCGGGCCTGGGCCCGGGCCCCGGACCGGACGTCGCACCCTGACCACCACGGCGTACAGCAGCAGCCCGGGGACGAGCCCCGCGCCCGCCCCGAAGCACACCGTCGGGATCAGCTCCCACGGCTTGGCGACCGCCCCCCAGTAGTCCCACCACCGCGTCGCCCGGTGCACCGCCGCGGCCACCGCGCAGCCGCCGATCACCACGGCGGCTCCCCACCGGTCCCGCGCCGACAGCACCGCCACCCCCAGCGGCTCGGCCCGGGGTGTCCGCCGCAGCGCCCGCGCCAGGAACACGGCGATCACGACCGCCGCCACCGCGGAACCGCCGTACTGCACATACCAGTACAGGGGCGAGCCCGCGACCTCCCGGGCCAGGACCGGGAACACCCGCGTCCCCCACCGGTCGTGGTGCGTGAACGCGTCCCACACGATGTGCGTCAGAGCGCCGAGCACCGCCGACACGTACCACCACGCGACCAGCGAGGGCCGCACGCGCGCGCGTGCCGTCCCGCACCGCAGCAGCGCGGCCACCGGCCCCTGCCAGGCCCGCGGCAACAGCGCCACCAGCGGTTCCCGCACCAGCAGCCACAGCCCCACCAGAGCCCAGGCGATGAGCACATCGACCGTGAACACGCCCGGGACGGAGTGCGTGACATCACCGAACTCCATCGCCCCGGGCACCACACTCGCCGCGTAATAGGTCAGGTCGGGCGAGAAGGACCCCGTCACGAGCACGGCGGGCACCAGCGCTCCCCGCCCGGTTCCGTCGGTGCGCACGGCGGGCAGGACCGCTGCCGCATGACTGAGGGTGAACGGCAACGGGGCTCCTCGCGTCGGTCGTCGGCCGGGCGGCGCGCCCCACGTGGCCAACCGGTGAAAATCGGGCACCAACGGGTGCCTCTGCACAGCAAGTTGTCGTAGGGTCGCCTGCGTCACCGTACCGGTCGAACACGCGAACAAGACGCACCCGGCACCCGGGACCGCTCCGGGGGCAACCCCGGGCGCGCGCCGATGGTCACAACAGGGCGAGCACAGCGGACACAGACGGGCGCCCGGGCGTCCACGGGAGGGGTTCACTCTATGGCGGCGCATTTCGGCAGCAGGCTGCGCAAGGGAGCGGCGACCACCGCCGTGGCCGCGGCCGCGGTCGCGGCCCTGTCCGCGTCCCAGGCTCCGGGTGTGACGGTCGACGACCACGGCAGACAGACCGCCGCCGACGCGACGCCCTCACCGGAGACGGACGCCGCCGACGACAGCGCCACCGGCAACTCGCCGTACTACACGGACCTGCCGCCGCTCAACACCCCGCGCCCGAGCCCGTCGACGGTCATCGGCACCCCCGTCTCCCAGGGACCGGCCGAGGCGGGCATCCCCGCCACCGTCCTTGACGCCTACAAGAAGGCCGCGGCGTCGCTGCGCGCGTCCAAGCCGGGCTGCAACCTGCCCTGGCAGCTCCTCGCCGCCATCGGCAAGGTGGAGTCGGGCCAGGCCCGCGGCGGACGCGTCGACGCCGAGGGCACCACCCTCGGCCGCATCCTCGGACCGCAGCTCGACGGCAACGGCTTCGCGCTCATCAAGGACACCGACAACGGCGCGTACGACGGCAACAGCAGCTACGACCAGGCCGTCGGCCCCATGCAGTTCATCCCGTCCACCTGGGCATGGGCCGGACGCGACGGCAACGGTGACGGGGTGAAGGACCCCAACAACATCTACGACGCGGCACTCGCCGCCGGCCACTACCTGTGCCGCAACGGCTGGGACCTGTCCACGCAGGCCGACCTCGACCGCGCCATCCTCAGCTACAACAACTCGCGGGACTACCTCAACACGGTCCTCAGGTGGATGGAGTACTACCGCAAGGGCACCCACGAGATCCCCGACGGCACCGGCACCCTGCCCGTCGGCCGCAGCGACGGCGGCACCGGCCGGACCACCCGGCCCGAGCCGTCGCCCCAGGACACCCGCACGCCGACGGCGCCCGAGGAGACCCGGAAGCCGACGGCACCGGGCACGTCCACGCCGGGCCCCGGCAAACCGGCCGAACCCGCCCCCGGGTCCCCGGGCACCACCCCGCCCCCCACGGACTCGCCGGCCCCGGTCCCCACGCCCACCGACACGGTGCACCACCTGGAGGACGCCGGCACCGAGCGGCTCACCGCCACGGCCGGCGACGTGTTCGCCGAGCGGATCCGCACCCGGGCCGAGACCGCGGCCGGCGAGGCCGTCGGCAAGGTGCGCGTCCGGTACCGGATCATCGGCGACACCGACGCCGCCTTCGCCGGCGGCGAGCGCGTCGCCACGGTCGTCACCGGCAGCTCCGGCGTGGCCGTCGCCCCCGCCCTGCGGGCGGGCGAGAAGACCGGCTCCTTCACCGTCCGCGCCACCGTCGTCGGCCGCACCGTCCCCGGCCTCGACTACGAGGCCGCCGTCACCGAGCGCGTCGCCGACGCCCTCACCCGCACCGGCGACACCGCCCTCGTCTGTGCCCCGGGCGGCACGTTCGCCGACCAGGTCCAGGTGAAGGCCACGTACAAGGGCGCCGCCGCCGACGGGGTCGCCGTCACCGCGACGCTGATCGAGTCGGCGCAGAACCCGGCCGCCGCCGACCGGGGCCCCTACTTCAAGGACGCCGACGGCAAGGCCGTCCGCACCCTCACCGGCCTGCGGACCGACGCCCGGGGCCTGCTGACGCTGCCCCGGCTGTACGCGGACGACGCCGCCGGCACGTTCACGCTGCGCCTCACCACCGCGGGCGGCGCGACGCTCGACGTGACGCTGACGGTCCGGGCGCAGGAGACGTCCTCGCCCGGCTCATCGGCGAGCCCCGACGCGTCATCGAGCCCCGACGCGTCATCGAACCCCGGCCCGTCGGCGAGTCCCACCGCGTAGGACCCCGCGTACGGGGGCCCCGCGTGTGGGTCCCCCGCGTGTGGGTCCCCCGTACGGCACGGGAGTGTGGGTCCCCCGCGTGTGGGTCCCCCGTACGGCACGGGAGTGTGGGTCCCCGTACGGCACGGAGGTCACCGCCGGAGCCGGGCGTTGGTGTACCGGGTCGGCTCGGCGGTGGCCGGGTCCTCGGGCCACGGGTGCTTCGGGTACCGGCCGCGCAGCTCCGCCCGGACCCCCCGGTAGCCGTCCCGCCAGAAGGAGGCCAGGTCGGCGGTGACCGCGGCCGGGCGGCCGGCGGGGGAGAGGAGATGCACGAGCAGCGGCACCCCGGCGATCTCCGGGGTCCGCTGGAGCCCGAACATCTCCTGCAGCTTCACCGCGAGCACCGGCCGCCCGGGGTCGGCGTAGTCGATCCGGACCCTGGACCCGCTCGGCACGGTGATCCGCTCCGGCGCCAGCTCGTCCAGCCGCGCGGCCTCGCCGGTCGCCCAGGGCAGCAGCCGGGCCAGCGCCCGGCCGGCGTCGATCCGCTCCAGATCCGCCCGGCGCCGGGCCCGCCCCAGCTCCGGCTCCAGCCACTCGTCCACGCGCGCGTGCAGCGCGTCGTCGGAGACGTCCGGCCAGGGCTCCCCCAGGTGCAGCCGCAGGAAGGCGAGCCGCTGCCGCAGCACCCGCGCCTCCTCGGACCAGCGCAGCAGCCCGAACCCTTCCCGCCGCAGCCCCTCCAGCAGGGCGTCCCGTACGCGACCGGGGCCGGCGTCGGCCGGCGGTCGCACCGCCAGCTCGACGGCCCCGAGCCGCTCCACCCGCCGGGCCACGACGTCACCGTCGGCCCAGCGCACCTCTTCCTCCTCGGCGTACAGGGGCGCGGCGGCCAGCCGGGCGGTCTCCTCGTCCACCTCGGCGGCCAGCCGCACGCGCGCGTGCCCCCGGCCCGGCGGCCGGTCGGCCACGGCGACCGCGAGCCAGGGCGCCCCCCGCAGCGCCGACCCCTCCCCGAGCTCCACCCGGGTGCCCGAGGCCATGAGGTACGAGCTGCCGTCCTTCCGCGCCACCCGCTCGGGGAAGGCCAGCGCGGTCACGATCCCGGCGAGCCGCCCCTCACCCGGCGCGGCCGGCTCACTCGGGGAGCCCCCTCCCTCCACCGCGAGGGCCGCCCGGATGTCACCGGCCCCCTCCGCCGCAGTGGTGCCTCGGGACCCGCCGGTCGCCTCCGCCGCAGTGGTGCCTCGGGACCCGCCGGTCGCCTCCGTCGCAGTAGTGCCCCGGGAGCCACCCGTCGTCTCCTCCGCGGCGGGCACCTCCGCCGCGACGGCCCGCAACCGCCGCACCTCCGCACGCCACCGCGCCCCGTAGGCGTCACCCGCGTGCCGTGCCGCCCGGAGCGCGGCGGCGAGATCGTCCCCGTACTCCCGCGGCGCCTCCTCGCCGAGCAGCGCCACCACCTCGGCCGCCCCGTGGGAGGCTCCCGCGTCCAGCAGTGCCCGCCCCAGCCGGGGATGCACCCCCAGCCGCGCCAGCCGCGTCCCGCGCCCGGTGGCGCGCCCCGCGGAGTCGACCGCCCCGACGGCCGTCAGCACCGACCGCGCCGCCGCCATCGCCCCGGCCGGCGGCGGGTCCAGCAGCGCCAGCCCGGAGGCGTCCGGATCGCCCCAGCACGCCGCCTGCAGCGCGAACGCCGTCAGGTCGGCCACCTGGATCTCGGGGGAGGGGAAACGCGGCAGACGGGCGTCCTCGGCCTCGGACCAGCAGCGGTACACCACCCCCGGCGCCTCACGCCCGGCCCGCCCCGCCCGCTGCCGTCCCGAGGCCCGCGACGCCCGCACGGTCGTCAGAGCGCTCAGCCCGCGCGCGTGATCCACCCGCGGCTCCCGCGCCAGCCCCGAGTCGACGACCACCCGCACCCCGGGAACCGTCAGCGACGACTCGGCCACCGAGGTCGCCAGCACCACCCGGCGCCGTTCCCCCGGCGCCAGCACCGCGTCCTGCACGGCCGCCGGAGCCCGCCCGTGCACCTGGAGCACCTCGACGTCCCCGAAGCCCGCGAGATCACCGAGCTGCCCGGCGACCCGCGCGATCTCCCCCACGCCCGGCAGGAAACACAGCACGTCCCCCGCGCGCTCGGCCAGCGCCCGCCGCACCACCGACGCCACGTGCGCCAGCAGCACGGGGTCCACCCGCATCCCGTGCGGCGGCCGCACCGGCCGCACCGGCGGCGCCCACACCACGTCCACCGGATACGAGGCCCCCCGCGCCTCCACCACCGGCGCCCCGCCCAGCAGCCGCGCCCAGCCCTCCGCGTCGGTCGTCGCCGACGCCGCCACCAGCCGCAGCTCCGGCCGCAGCGCCTGCCGTACGTCCCACAGGAAGGCCGCCGCCGTGTCCGCGTCCAGATGCCGCTCGTGGCACTCGTCGAGCACCACCACGTCCACCCCGGCCAGCTCCTGGTCGCGCTGGAGCCGCTGCAGCAGCACACCGGTCGTGACGACCTCCACGCGCGTGTGCCGCCCCACGGCCCGCTCCCCGCGCACGGTGTACCCCACCGTCCCGCCGGCCTTCTCGCCCAGCAGCCACGCCATCCGCCGGGCCGCCGCCCGCGCCGCGATCCGCCGCGGCTCGGCCACGACCACGCGCCGCGCGGGCCCCTCGCCCAGCAGCCCCGCCAGCGCGAGCGGCACCAGCGTCGTCTTGCCGGTGCCGGGCGGCGCGACGAGGACCGCGGTGCCGTGCCCGTCCAGGGCGTCGTGCAGGGCGGGCAGGGCCTCGCGTACGGGCAGGGCGTCCAGGGCGTCGTAACGGATCACGCCCCTAGTGTCGTACGCCGCGCGCAACCACCTTCACGCGCGCGGGCACGCACGGAACCGCCCTCACGCGCGCGGGCACGCGTACGGGGCGCCCGACGTCCACTCCGGCTACGAGGAACCGCCCTCACGCGCGCGGGCACGCGCGTACGGATCCGCCACCGCCGTCGTCCCCGCGTCCGCGGGGGTCACGCGCGCGGGCGCGCGCGTACGCATCAAGACGAGCGGCGCCTCGCCCGGCAGGGCGACCACAGCGCGCGGGCGCGCGCGTACGGATCAAGACGGGACCGGTCCCGTCTCAAGAGGGGGACCGGTCCCGTCGGCTCGGCGGGTGCTCAGTCCCGCTCGCACACGAAGATCGCCGTTCCCGGGATCAGGGCGCCCCGCAGCGGCGACCAGCCGCCCCACTCGGAGGTGTTCCAGGCCGGCCACTCCGGCTCGACCAGGTCCACCAGGCGGAAGCCGGACGTCACGACGTCCCGGACCCGGTCGCCGAGGGTCCTGTGGTGCTCGACGTACACCGCGCGGCCGTCCTCGTCCTGCTCGACGTAGGGCGTGCGGTCGAAGTAGGAGGCGGAGACGGACAGGCCCTCGGGCCCCGGCTCGTCCGGGAAGGCCCAGCGGACGGGGTGGGTCACGGAGAAGACGAGACGCCCGCCCGGGCGCAGCACCCGGTGCACCTCCCGCAGGACCAGCCGCGGATCGGCGACGAAGGGCAGCGCGCCGTACGCCGAGCAGGCCAGGTCGAAGGAACCGTCCGCGAAGGGCAGCGCGGCCGCGTCGGCACACACCAGAGGGAACGTTCCGCCGATGCGCAGCGCGTGCTGGAGCTGCCGGTGCGAGATGTCCAGGGCGACGGGGCGGGCGCCCTGGCCGGCCAGCCAGCGCGAGCACTGGGCGGCGCCGGCGCCGAGCTCCAGGACGTCCCTGCCCTTCAGCTCCTCGGGCGGGCCGAGCAGCTCGGCCTCCACCTCGTCCAGGCCCTCGGGACCCCAGACGAAGCGGTCGTCGCCGAGGAAGGTGCCGTGCTCGACCTGGTACTCGTCCGCGTTGCGGTCCCACCAGCCCCGGTTGGCGCGGGCGCTCTCCGCGACACCGGCGTCGCGGCGGGTGGCCTCCGGTTCGGACGCATGGGGTTCTTGGATGATCGGCTCCTTCGTACTAATCTGCGGCCTCGCTCCCGTCCAGGGGTCCCGGGGGGCCGCGAAGCGGACATCACGCACTCCGGGCAGCCCCGCGAGACACGTTTTCTGCCGGGAATGCGGCGATCCGCCCCGAGTGCGCGGCTTCGCGCATTGACCCTGCCCGGCCGCCCCCGTATGCTACAAGTTGCGCTGCGGGCCTGCGCGCCTCAGACGGAGCAGGCTGCGCTCGCATCTGTTGTATGTCCCCTCGGTTGTCGAGGCGCCGCCGGGTACCCGGTGTCCGGATTGGCGCTTCCTTGGCTGTCCGGCTTCTGCAGAGCGAAACGGGCTCCAGCGTGAGCAGTACCTACGACTTCAATGTCCGTACCGGAGCCCTTTACCACATGACGAGCAGCACCGAGACCACCGCCACCACCCCCCAGGTTGCGGTCAACGACATCGGTAACGAGGAAGCGTTCCTCGCCGCGATCGACGAGACGATCAAGTACTTCAACGACGGCGACATCGTCGACGGCGTCATCGTGAAGGTCGACCGGGACGAGGTCCTGCTCGACATCGGCTACAAGACTGAGGGTGTCATCCCCAGTCGCGAGCTCTCGATCAAGCACGACGTCGACCCGAACGAGGTTGTCGCCGTCGGCGACGAGATCGAGGCCCTGGTTCTCCAGAAGGAGGACAAGGAAGGCCGTCTGATCCTCTCGAAGAAGCGCGCCCAGTACGAGCGTGCCTGGGGCACCATCGAGAAGATCAAGGAAGAGGACGGCATCGTCACCGGTACCGTCATCGAGGTCGTCAAGGGTGGTCTCATCCTCGACATCGGCCTCCGCGGCTTCCTCCCGGCCTCCCTGGTCGAGATGCGCCGTGTCCGCGACCTCCAGCCCTACGTGGGCAAGGAGCTCGAGGCGAAGATCATCGAGCTGGACAAGAACCGCAACAACGTGGTCCTGTCCCGCCGTGCCTGGCTGGAGCAGACCCAGTCCGAGGTCCGCCAGACCTTCCTCACGACCCTCCAGAAGGGTCAGGTCCGTTCCGGCGTCGTCTCCTCGATCGTCAACTTCGGTGCCTTCGTGGACCTGGGTGGCGTCGACGGTCTGGTCCACGTCTCCGAGCTGTCCTGGAAGCACATCGACCACCCGTCCGAGGTCGTCGAGGTCGGCCAGGAGGTCACCGTCGAGGTTCTCGACGTGGACATGGACCGCGAGCGTGTCTCCCTGTCGCTGAAGGCGACGCAGGAAGACCCGTGGCAGCAGTTCGCCCGCACCCACCAGATCGGCCAGGTCGTGCCCGGCAAGGTCACGAAGCTGGTTCCGTTCGGTGCGTTCGTCCGCGTGGACGAGGGCATCGAGGGTCTGGTCCACATCTCCGAGCTGGCCGAGCGCCACGTGGAGATCCCGGAGCAGGTCGTCCAGGTCAACGACGAGATCTTCGTCAAGGTCATCGACATCGACCTCGAGCGCCGCCGCATCAGCCTCTCGCTGAAGCAGGCCAACGAGTCCTTCGGTGCCGACCCGACGGCGGTCGAGTTCGACCCGACCCTGTACGGCATGGCCGCGTCCTACGACGACCAGGGCAACTACATCTACCCCGAGGGCTTCGACCCGGAGACCAACGACTGGCTGCCGGGCTACGAGAAGCAGCGCGAGGAGTGGGAGCGCCAGTACGCCGAGGCGCAGGCCCGCTTCGAGCAGCACCAGGCGCAGGTCATCAAGTCCCGCGAGGCGGACGCCCAGGCCGCTGCCGAGGGTGGCGAGGCCGCCGCTCCGGCCGCGTCCGGCGGTTCGTACTCCTCCGAGGGCGGCGACACCTCCGGTGCGCTGGCGTCGGACGAGGCGCTGGCCGCGCTGCGCGAGAAGCTGGCCGGCGGCCAGAGCTGAGCCCACGCTGAGCAGCTGCTCGTGACCGAGCGATAGCTCTTGGCCCGAAGGCCCGCACCCCTCCCGGGTGCGGGCCTTCGGCATGGACGCGTCCGGGAGGGCCCGCCCGGCGCGCAGAGGCCCTCGGCAGGTGTCCTCGTGCGGCGCACGCGTTCGGAAACAAGTGCGATACGCCGGAGGGCGTCGATCCGTAACGGCCCCCTGGGAGGCTTCCCCGGTCATTTCATGATCGGAAAGGGGAGCCGATACATGGCCCAGACCCAGCAGACCTCCGGGGCGCGGCAGACCTTCGGGACACGGCAGATCTTTGGTACGAGCCGCCGGTCCTTCCTGCGCGATGTCGGGCTGACCGGCGGCGCCGGCGCCCTGTTCGCCACCATGGGGGCCCTCGGTCTCGCCCCCACCGCCCAGGCCGCCCAGCGGGAACGGCCCTTCCGTGCCCCCAGAGCGAGCGACTTCACGCTCACCGGACGGGCCGCCGCCAAGGTGGTCGTCGTGGGCGGCGGCGTCGCCGGGCTGACCGCCGCGTACGAACTCGGCAAGGCCGGCTACGACTGCACGGTCCTGGAAGCCGGGGACCGCACCGGCGGCCGCAACCTCACCGTGCGCGGCGGGGACGGCACGGTCGACCTGTACGGCAACCGGCAGAGGGCCCGCTTCGCCGACGGCCAGTACCTGAACGCCGGGCCCGCCCGCATCCCGCAGTGGATGGTCACCCTCGACTACTGCCGGGAACTGGGCGTCCCCGTCGAGGTGTTCGCCAACACCAACGCCGACGCCTACCTCTTCAACGCGTCGGCCGGGATGACGGAACCCGTGCGGTACCGCACCGCGAAGGCCGATGTGTACGGCTACGTCTCCGAGTTGCTCGCCAAGGCAGCCGACAAGGGCGCCCTGGACCAAGAGCTGACGGCCGACGACCGGGAACGGCTCGTGGAGTTCCTCAAGGACTGGGGGGAACTCGGAGAGAAGCTGACGTACGAGGGCGGCGAGCGCCGCGGGTACTCCGTCGTGCCCGCCGCGGCCGGAACGCCCGGTGTGCTGCTCGGTGACGTCCCCACCGTCTCCGAGGTCCTCGCCAGCGGTGTCGGACGGTACTTCTCCTTCGAGTTCGGCTTCGACCAGGCCATGCCGATGTTCCAGCCGGTCGGTGGCATGGACCGCATACCGCAGGCGCTCACCAGGGCCGTCGGCGACCGGCGGGTGCGGACCGGGGCGGTCGTCTCGGGCATCACCGACACCGGACGGGGCGTCACCGTCACCTACACCCAGGGCGGCCGTACGAAGACGATCGACGCCGACCACTGCGTCGCCGCCCTGCCACCCAACATCCTCGCCAGGATCCCGCACAACCTGGGCCCCGGGGTGCAGCGCGCGCTGGAGGCCATCACGCCCGCCTCCGCGGGCAAGATCGGCCTCGAGTACCGGTCCCGCTGGTGGGAGCTGGACCACCACATCTACGGCGGCATCACCGAGACCGACCAGGACGTCACCCACATCTGGCACCCGTCGCACGGCTTCCACGGCGAGCGGGGCGTCATCGTCGGCTACTACAACTACGGCGCCGACGCGGACGCCTACGCCCGGCTCACCCCCGAGGAGCGCGAACGCCGGGCGGTCGCCGTCGGGGAGAGGATCTACGGGCCCAAGTACCGCACGGAACTGGCCTCCTCCTTCTCCCACCACTGGCGTCAGACGCCCCACCTGGAGGCGGCCTGGCACGACACCCCGGGCGGCCCGGACCACCCGCGCTACAAGCCGCTGACCGAGCCCGCCGGACGCGTCCACTTCGCCGGCGACTGGCTCAGCCACACCAGCGCCTGGCAGCACGGCGCGTTCACCTCCGCCCGCCGGACCGTCACCGCCCTGCACGCGCGCGTGCTGTCGTCGTGACACCCTGCACGCGCGCGTGCCCTCGCCACGGTGCCCTGCACGCGCGCGTGCCCTCGCCGCGGCGCCTTCCGCGCGCGTGCCCTCGCCGCGAGAGGCCGGCCGCGCGGGTGAAGAGGGGGTAAAGAAGGGCCTGATCAGGGGCGTGGACGGGGAATGCCCGCGCCCCGCGGCACGTTGTGCCGTACGAACACGAGGAGGAGCGGTCACTGTGCTTGATCCGCAGGGTTTGTACGCATGGGAGCCGAAGGGCCTGGCCGTGGTCGACATGGCGCTCGCCCAGGAGTCGGCCGGCCTTGTCATGCTCTACCACTTCGACGGATACATCGACGCGGGTGAGACCGGCGACCAGATCGTCGACCGGCTGCTCGACTCGCTGCCCCACCAGGTCGTGGCCCGTTTCGACCACGACCGGCTCGTGGACTACCGGGCCCGCCGCCCGCTGCTGACCTTCAAACGCGACCGGTGGACCGGTTACGAGGACCCCGCCCTCGAGGTGCGGATCGTCCAGGACGCCACCGGAGCGCCCTTCCTGTTGCTGTCGGGCCCCGAGCCGGACGTGGAGTGGGAGCGCTTCGCCGCGGCCGTCCGGCAGATCGTGGAGCGGCTCGGCGTCCGCCTGTCCGTGAACTTCCACGGCATCCCCATGGGCGTCCCGCACACCCGTCCCGTGGGCCTCACCCCGCACGGCAACCGCACCGACCTCGTCCCCGGCCACCGCAGCCCCTTCGAGGAGGCGCAGGTTCCCGGCAGCGCCGAGTCGCTGATCGAGTACCGGCTCCTGCAGGCCGGGCACGACGTCCTGGGCGTCGCCGCGCACGTGCCGCACTACATCGCCCGGTCGCCGTACCCGGACGCGGCGCTGACCGTCCTGGAGGCCATCACGGCGGCGACCGGCCTGGTGCTGCCCGGCATCGCGCACTCCCTGCGCACGGACGCCCACCGCACGCAGACGGAGATCGAACGGCAGATCCGCGAGGGCGACGAGGAACTCACCGCGCTCGTCCAGGGCCTGGAGCACCAGTACGACGCCGCTGCGGGCGCCGAGACCCGCGGCAACATGCTCGCCGAGCCCGTCGAGATCCCCTCGGCGGAGGAGATCGGGCGGGAGTTCGAGAAGTTCCTGGCGGAGCGGGAGGGGGACGGCTGATCGGATACGCTGCCGGATGGCCGCGTCCCACCCGTTCCCGCCCCTGCGGGCCGGCCCGGTGGATCTGACCGGCGGCATCGGAGTCGGCAAGTCTCCCCCGCGTCGGCGGGGGTGGTGAGAGTGGAGGCGCGGCATGCTGTCCGTGGGCCTGACCGGCGGGATCGGCGCCGGAAAGAGCGAGGTGTCGCGGCTGCTCGTCGAATGCGGGGCCGTGCTGATCGACGCGGACCGCATCGCGCGCGAGGTCGTCGAGCCCGGTACGCCCGGGCTCGCCGCGGTCGTGGCGGCCTTCGGCGAGGACGTGCTCACCGAGGACGGCGCACTGGACCGGCCCAGGCTGGGCTCCCTCGTCTTCGCCGACCCGGAGAAGCTGGCCGCCCTCAACGCGATCGTGCACCCCCTGGTCGGCGCCCGCTCCCGCGAGCTGGAAGAGGCCGCCGCCGAGGACGCCGTCGTCGTCCACGACGTCCCTCTCCTCACGGAGAACGGCCTGGCCCCGCTGTACGACGTCGTGGTCGTCGTCGAGGCCGCCCCCGCCACCCGGCTCGACCGGCTGGTGCGCCTGCGTGGGATGAGCGAGGAGGACGCACGCGCGCGTATGGCCGCCCAGGCGACGAGCGAGCAGCGCCGGGAGATCGCGGACATCGTCATCGACAACGACGTACCGCTGGAGGAGCTGCGGCGCCGGGTGAAGGAGGTGTGGGCCGAGCTGGCCCACAGGGCGCACACGTCCGGCCGGACGGCCCGGCAGCCCCGGTCGCCCCAGGAATAGCGGCACGCGCGCGGGCGTTGAACGCTCCCAGCGAGGGAAGGACTGTGCCGTGCCCGAGACCAGTGGTTCCACCGGACGTACTCCGGAGACGCACGTCATCGACTTCCGTGCCGCCGAGCAGCTTCTCGCGGCGCGGGACCCGCGGGGCGCGGTGAAACTGCTCGACAAGGTCGTCGCCGCCCACCCCGAGAACACCGCGGCGCGGCTGCTGCGCGCGCGTGCCTTCTTCCTGGCGGCACAACTGCGGCCCGCGGAGCTGGAGTTCACCGTGGTCCTGGAGCGCGAGCCGGACAACGCGTTCGCGCACTTCGCGCTCGCCCGGACCTACGAGCGCCAGGGGCGCCCCGACCAGGCCAGGCGTCATTTCCGTCTGGCGGCCGCCCTGGACCCCAACCCCGAGTACCTGCAGCGGGCGGACTTCGACGTCTGAGACGCCCGGGCGGCCGGGCGGCTGGGCGGCCGGTCCCGCTCGCCGGACGCCGCCCGCCCTGCAGGGGTGCCCGCCCTGTGGGGGCGTTCTCCCTACGGGGGGTCGTCCGGCGGCCGGTACGGCGGGACGTCGTGGCCCGGCTGGTAGTGCGGGCCCTGGCGGATGTGCCTGAGGACGAGCGTCAGGTCGATCATGACGACCAGCCACAGCGCTGCGCAGGCCGCCGCCCAGCCGGGGTGTCCGATGAGGACGAACGCGACCGTTCCGAAGACCGTCCAGACCACGCCCCACGCGCACAGCCACAAGCGCGCCCGCAGCGCACTGCGCGCGGTCACCGGTTCACTGCCCGTACGCATCTTCACTGCCCGTACGCATCTTCACTGCCCGTACGTGTCTTCACTGCCCGTACGTGTCTTCACTGCCCGTACGTGTCTTCACTGCCTGTACGTATCGGAATCACCGCTCCTGCTGGAAACGTACTCTTCCCGTGGGACGTTCTCCAGGAGGGCTCGGAAGCCGCCGAGCGCTCGCGGGGACGTCGAGGAGGGGAGGCGGTCCGTGCTGCCGGACGCCGACGAGTTGCCCGAGATCCTGCTCGACCTGGCGGTGCCGCACGAGGACATCGACGTCCTGGTCGGACTGCGCCGGGTGCTGACGGGGGACGGCGGGGCGATGCGGCTCCTGGGGGAGTGCGTCGAGGAACTGGTGCGGGACATCGGAGGGACGGGCGGGAAGGAGACGGGCGGGAAGACGGACGGGCAGGTGCGCCTCGGCGAGCGCGTCGCCGAGGCGCCCCGGGCACTGGGTGACTACTTCGCCGTGTACGTGTTCGTCGCCGCACTGCCGTACACGCGCGCGTACCACCGGGAGCGCGGCATTCCGTCCGACGTCACCCGGCGGACCCTCGCCGACCTGGGGCGGAACATGGCGGTCCACCGCAGATGGCACGGTGAGGGAGGGTTGCGGGAGACGGTGTGGCTGGCCCGCCACTTCCGGGGAGAGCTGTTCCAGCTGGGACGGCTGCAGTACGAGCGGACGCGGGTGGGGCGGCGCACGGCGCCGGTGCTCGCGGCGGCCGGGCTGGACGCGGCGCCGGGCACGCCCTGCCTCGACCTGCACATCCCCGGCTTCCGCGGCCCTCTCTCGCCGGCCGCCTGCGACCACTCCCTGGAGATGGCCCGGGAGTTCTTCGCACGGCACTTCCCCGAGGAGCCGTACCGCGCGGCGATGTGCCACTCCTGGCTGCTCGATCCGCAGCTGAGGAAGTACCTGGACCCCGAATCCAACATCGTCCGCTTCCAGCAGCGCTTCCGGGTGGCCCACGAGGACACCGAGCCGGACGACACCGTGCCCGTCCGGTTCGTCTTCGGGAACCCCGGCCTGCCGGTGGAGGGCCTGCCGCGGCGGACCTCGGTGGAGCGTGCCGTCGGGGACCACCTGCGGGCGGGCGGCCACTGGTACATCGGGCACGGATGGTTTCCCTTCCCGGCCTCCCGGCTGCCCGGGTGAGGCGGGGGCCGGGGGACCGGGGGGCGGGGGACCGGGGGCCGGGGGAGGAGGAGGCGACACGGGCCGGGTGCGCGCGTCGCCGGTGGACCGGCCGCGTGGGCCTGCGGACGTCAGCGTCCTTCGGGGCGGCCGCCCAGCCCGCGCAGACGTTCCAGCTCCCGGCGCTCCCGCTTGGTCGGGCGGCCCGCGCCGCGGTCGCGGATGCCCGCCGGAGCGATGGCCTCACGCGGCGGTGGCGGCGGGGAGTTGTCGATGTAGCACTGGGCGGCCACCGGGGCGCCGACCCGCTTGCGGATCAGCCGCTTGACGACCACGATCCGCTCCCGGCCCTCGTGCCGCAGGCGCACCTCGTCGCCGACGCGCACGGAGTACGCGGGCTTCACCCGCTCGCCGTTGACGCGGACGTGCCCGCCCCGGCAGGCGGTCGCGCCGATCGACCGGGTCTTGACCAGGCGTACGGCCCAGATCCAGCTGTCGATGCGGACGGTCTCGCCGTTCTGCGGCCCGGCCGCCTCGGCGGCGGCGATCGCGGCGGCGGTCTTCGGGTCGACGGCGGGCGCTGCGGCACCGATATCGGTGCCGGTGCCGGTGCTGGTGCCGGTGCTGGTACCGGTGGATGCACCGGGTTCCCCGCCGTGCCCGTTCCCGTCGTGTCCGTCCTCGGCCTCGCTCCGGCCCCCGGTCCCGGTCCCGGCTCCGGTCCTGCCGCCGGTCCGCGTCCCGGAGGAGGCCCCTGGGTCGGCCGTCCCGCCGTATGTGTCCTCGTCGCGCTCGGAAGCCATGCCCCCGACCTTAGCTCCCCGGCCCGGCTGCCGGGTTCGCCGATCACCGGACGGCGTGACCCGCCGGGCGAGCGGGCGTCCTACGGTGGACGCATGGACACCAGCGCCCTCGCCGTACTCGATGAACGGATCGCCGGGTGCCGGGCCTGCTCGCGGCTGGTCGCCTGGCGGGAGGAGGTGGCGCGCACGAAACGGGCCGCCTTCGCCGACTGGACGTACTGGGGCCGGCCGGTCCCGGGTTTCGGCCCGCCGGACGCCCGCCTGCTGATCGTCGGGCTCGCCCCGGCCGCGCACGGCGGGAACCGCACCGGCCGGATGTTCACCGGCGACCGCTCCGGTGACGTGCTGTACGAGGCGCTGTACGACGTGGGTCTCGCCTCGCAGCCCACCTCCGTCACCGCCGACGACGGCCTGGAACTGTACGGCGTGCGCGTCACCTCGCCGGTGCACTGCGCCCCGCCCGCCAACAAGCCCACCCCCGGGGAACGGGACACCTGCCGGCCGTGGCTCGTGCAGGAGCTGAGGCTGCTGCGGCCGACCCTGCGCGCCGTGGTCGTGCTCGGCGGCTTCGGCTGGCAGGCCGCGCTGCCCGCGTTCGCCGAGGCCGGCTGGAGCGTGCCCAGGCCGAGGCCGGCCTTCGCGCACGGCACCCGGGTCCCCCTCGACGGGATCGACCTCTTCGGGTGCTTCCACGTCAGCCAGCGCAACACGTTCACCGGCAGGCTCACGCCCGCGATGCTGCGGGAGGTACTGCGCACGGCGGCCGATGCGGCGGGGCTGCCGCCGCAGCCGTCCCCCGGGTCCGGCCGATGGGGCCCGAAATGAGGTGACCGTGCCGCCGCAGAGGTCCTACGGTGCTCCGATGGGCCTCTATCCGGAGATAGAACCGTACGACCACGGCATGCTCGACGTCGGTGACGGCAACCGCGTCCACTGGGAGGTCTGCGGCAACCCGCGCGGCAAGCCCGCAGTGGTCCTGCACGGCGGCCCGGGGTCCGGCTGCACGCCGCCGCTGCGGCGGTTCTTCGACCCGGACGCGTACCGGATCGTGCTGCTCGACCAGCGAGGCTGCGGGCGTTCGACACCGCACGCGAGCGCGTACGGCACCGACATGAGCGTCAACACCACGGCCCACCTCATCGCCGACCTGGAGCTGCTGCGCCGGCACCTGGGCGTCGAACGGTGGCTGGTCTGGGGCGCGTCGTGGGGATCGGTGCTCGCGCTGCGGTACGCGCAGACGCACCCCGGCGCCGTGACCGAGCTGGTGCTCACGGCGGTCGCGACCGGTTCCGACCCCGAGGTCACCCTGCTGACCAGAGGGCTCGGCAGGTTCTTCCCGGACGCCTTCGAACGCTTCCTGTCCGTGCTGCCGGAGGACGAGCGGGACGGCAACCTCGCCGCCGCGTACAACCGGCTGCTGGAATCCCCCGACCCGCGGGTGCGGGAGCGGGCGGCACGTGCCTGGACCGACTGGGAGACGGCGATCGCCTCGGCCCCGCCGCGCTCGGTGGAGCGCTACGAGGACCCGGTCTTCCGCATGGGCTTCGCGCGGACCGTGACCCACTACTGGGGCAACGGCCACTTCCTGGGCGAGGGCAACGACGAGGGCGTCGTCCTGCGCGACGCCCATCTGATCGGGCACATTCCCGGCACCCTGGTCCAGGGCGGCCTCGACCCGGGCAACCTGCTCGGCACCGTATGGCGGCTGCACCACGCCTGGCCGGCGAGCGAGCTGCTGGTCGTGGACGAGGCCGGGCACGGCGCGGGCGCGCCCGAGGTGGCCGATCTGCTGGTGGCGGCGACGGACAAGTACGCCAAGGGGCGAGAAGTACGCCGAGGCCGCGGAAGTGGTGCGTCCGGTCTTGGCGGGGGTGTGTCCGGTCCTGGCGGAGGTGCGTCCGCGCCGCCGCAGGATGCCGGAACCGGGCGCCTCACGGGTGGGCGCCCTCCGGCACGACGGCCGTGGCCGTGATCTCCACCAGCTGCCCCGGATATCCGAGGCAGGCCACTCCGATCAGTGTCGACGAGTGCGGACCGGCGCTCAGGCCGGACGCCCTCACCACTTCCCAGACGGCGGTCAGGTCCGCGGGATCGCCGCTCACGACGTATACGTCCGTGGTCACGACGTGTGGGAGATCGCTGCCGACGGCGCGCAGTTGCGCACCGAGATTCGCGATCACCTGCTCGGCCTGCCGGACGGGGTCGCCCTCGCCGACCAGCTTGCCGTCGGCGTCGAGCGGTACCGCTCCGGCCAGGAAGGCGAGTTTCGTCCCGGCCTCGACGACGGAGGCGTGGGCATAGGCCGGCGGCGGGAAGAGACCGGCGACGGTGACGCGCTGGACCATGGGCGCTCCTCGGACGGGTGGCGGACGGCTTCCCGATCGTCCTTCGTTCCGCTCGCGTCCGCATCCGCTTTTTCCTCGGCCGCTTTCGGCTCCGGAGGCTTTCACCGCCCGCGTCATCCCTCGCAGCGCGACCGGAGATCCGCATACGCTGCCCGTCGACGCCACACCTCCTGCCGGAAGGAGCCTCAGCAGTGTCCTCCCCCAAGGACGTCACGGATCCCACCGATCCCACGGACCAGACCTTCCTCGACACCACCGCCGACCGTCTCGCCGCCCTCCCCGCCGTCCGGGCCGTGACGCTCGGCGGCTCCCGCGCCCAGGGCAGCCACCGCCCCGACAGCGACTGGGACCTGGCGATCTACTACCGAGGCACCTTCGACCCCGCCGACCTCCGCGCCGTCGGCTGGGAGGGCGAGGTCTCCGAGATCGGCGGCTGGGGCGGCGGCGTCTTCAACGGGGGCGCCTGGCTGACGATCGACGGGCGGCGGGCCGACGTCCACTACCGGGACCTCGACGTCGTCGAGCACACGCTGGCGGAGGCGGAGGCCGGGCGCTTCGGCATCGAGCCGCTGATGTTCCACCTGGCCGGCATCCCGACCTACCTGGTCGTCGCGGAACTCGCGGTCAACAGGGTGCTGCGGGGCACCCTGCCCCGCCCCGCCTACCCGGAGCCGCTCCGCCGGACCGCTCCCGAACGCTGGTACGGCATGGCCGCCGCCACCCTCGCCTACGCCAAGGCCGGACATGCCCCCAGGGGCGCCCTCACCCAGGTCGCCGGCGCGATCGCGCTCGCCGCCACCCAGACGGCACACGCGGTGCTGGCGGCACGCGGCGAGTGGGTCACCAACGAGAAGGGGCTGGTGGAGCGGGCCGGGCTGGGCGCGGCCGACGCGCTCCTGGGCGGTCTGCGGCCGGACCCGGAGGCGTTGCGCCGGGCGGTCGCCGACGCCGAGACGCTGTTCGGGCAGGCCGTGGAGAAGGCCCGGACGCCGGCCGGCGCTTTCTAGGAGTCCGGGCCTTCTCCACGGTCCGTCGTCCCCGGTGTCCGTCCCGGTCCGCTGCCCCCGGTGTCCGTCCCGGTCCGCTGCCCCCGGTGTCCGTCCCGGTCCGCTGTCCCCGGTCGCCGTCCCGGCCCGCCGGGCGCCCGGCGCTCCCCTCTCAGCCCTCACCCTCGCTCCTCACGCCTCGCCCTCCGCCCTGTCTCCCCCTCCCGTCTCCGGCCGCCCCGAGGCCTCTCCCCACCCATCCGTCACACGCCCGAAATGCGCCCGTTTCCCCACTTCCACGAACACCCCCTACCCTGGACACCCTCACCCCACAGCCCGGCCACCGTCGCCCGAAGGCTCACCCCCGCCCTCGACCAGTCGACAGGAGCCACGTGTCCCGTCCCGCAGTCCCCGCACTTCCGCCCTGGCTCGGCCATGCCCTGCGCGCCCAGCGCGGGCCCGTGCCCTGGAGCGCGGTCGTCCGGGGTGCGCTGGCCGCCGGGCCCCTCCTGCTCGCCGCCGTCCTGACGGGGCGGCCCTCCGCCGGTGTCGTGGCCGCCATAGGCGCCATGCTGGCCGGGGTCAACGACCGGCCGGGCAGCCGGCGCTCCTCCGTCAAGCGGATCGGGGTGCCCGCGCTCGCCGGTGCGGGCGGGCTGCTCGTCGGCACGTATGCGGGGGGACACCTGGGCGCGGTCGCGCTGACGCTGGTGCTCACCGCCCTCGGCTGCGCGGCCGGCGGGATCAGTGCCGCCGGGCCCGTGGCCTCCGCCTCCGGGACGCAGGTGCTGGTCGCCGCCGCGGTGGGGGCCGGGATGCCGTTGCCCGAGCCGGGGTGGCAGCGGTCGCTGATCTTCCTCGCGGGGGCCGGCTGGCTCCTCCTGCTGCGGCTGGTCCTGCCGAGCCCGGGCGCACGCGCCGGCAGCTTCCGGTTCGACGGGGAGCGGGCGGCCGTCGCCGACGTCTACGACGCCGTCGCAGCCCTGCTCGACGCCGTCGGCGGTCCCGACGCCACCCGGCGCCGCGCCGCGCTCACCGCCGCCCTGGACCACGCGCAGGACACGCTCGCCGGGCCCCGGCTGCGGCGGTACGCCTCGTCCGCGGCCGAGCGGCGGCTGCACGCGCAGTATGCCGCCGCCCTGCCCCTCGCCGAGGCCGCGACCGCGCTCGCCTGGGCCGGCGAGGCGGTTCCGGCGCGGGCGGGGGAGGGGCCCCGGCGGCTCGCCGCCGCCGTGCGCGGCAACACGCCCACCGGACCGCTGCCCGCCCCTCGCCGGTCGGCACCCGGGCTGCGCGCCCTGGACGACGCGCTGCTGCACGCCGCCGAGGCCTTCGACCGGGGAGAGGGAGCCGCCCTGCACTCCCGCAGGCGTACGGTCCGGGAGCTGCTGCCGGCCGTGCTCGGTCCGGGCGGGCGGGAGTACGGGCTCCGCGCCGGCCTGTGCTTCGGCGCCGGGGCCG
Organism: Streptomyces sp. NPDC006134; assembly: GCF_040628835.1. Taxonomy (NCBI): domain Bacteria; kingdom Bacillati; phylum Actinomycetota; class Actinomycetes; order Kitasatosporales; family Streptomycetaceae; genus Streptomyces; species Streptomyces sp. NPDC006134. The sequence continues at coordinate 26,881 of NZ_JBEXTV010000011.1, forward strand.
CCGTCGCCCAGGCCCTGCACCACACCCACTGGTACGGGCCGCACCAGCACTGGTACTGGCTGCCCGCCACCGCCGTCTTCCTCGTCAAGCCCGACCTCGGGCCGCTCGTCTCGCGTGTGCTGTGCCGCGTCGCCGGGACCGCGCTCGGGGCCCTCGTCTTCGCCGCCTGCGCCGCCCTGCTGCCCCGGCCCGCCGGACTCGTCGCGCTCGTGGTGGTCAGCGGCGCCCTCATCCCCGTCGCCGCCCGGCACTTCGCCGCCCAGACCGCCGTGGTCACCGTCCTCGTCCTCGCCCTGGTCATGGCCGGCGGAGAGCCGCCGGCCTCCGTCAGCCGCATCGGCGAGACCCTGCTGGCCTGCGCGATCGTGCTGATCGTCGGCCATCTGCCGGTGCCCGGACAGCGCGGCGGGGGCGTGCGGGACCGGCTCGCCGCGGCGGGCGTGGCCGCCCAGGCGTACCTCGCCCACGTGCTCGACGGGTCCGGCGACCGCGCCACCCGCTGGAAACTGCGCCGCGAGGCCTACCGCACGCTCGCCGAGGCCCGCGCCGCCATCGCCCTCGCCTCCGCCGAGCTGCCCGCGCTCGCCCGGCACACCGAGGGCGCCGACGAGCTCGCCGCCACCCTCGAACGGCTCGTCGACACCACCACCGCCTGCGCCGTGCACCTCGACGACACCGGCCGGCTCACCCCCCGGCACACCGGACGCCTCGCCGACCTGCGGGCCGAGGTCGAACAGCGGCGCGAGCACGTGGGACTGCGGCTGCCCGAACTGCCCCTCGCCGGATAGCGCCGCGAGGGACCGGCCCCGTCCCGGCGCCGTACGTTGGCGGGATGACGCCTTCCGACGCACCGCGGGCCGCCGGGCCCGCCCATCCCGCCCATCCCCCCGGGCCCGCCCATCCCCCCGGACCCGCTCATCCCGCCGGGCCCGCTGAACCCGCCGACCTCGTCGTCACCGGCTGCACCGTCCTCCTCCACGACGGCCGCGAGCGGATCACGTTCCAGGAGGACGCCGCCGTCGTCGTACGCGACGGAATCATCGACTCCGTGACCTCCGCCGCCGAGGCCGACGGTCTCCCGGCCCGCGAGCGGATCGACGCGCGTGGCCAGGTCGCCCTGCCCGGACTGATCAACTGCCACACGCACGCACCGATGGTCGCGCTGCGCGGACTCGCCGAGGACCTGCCCACCGAGGAGTGGTTCAACGACGTCGTCTGGCCCGTCGAGTCCAACCTGACCGAGCGGGACGTCGCACTCGGCGCCCGGCTCGCCTGCGCGGAGATGATCCGCGGCGGCGTGACCTGCTTCGCCGACCACTACTTCGCGATGGACGCGGTCGCCGCCGTCGTCGCCGAGTGCGGGCTGCGGGCCCACCTGGGCCAGGCGTACTTCTCCTCGCAGGGCGCCCGGGGCAGGGAGGCGTCCCTGGAGTTCGCCCTGCGCCACCGGGGAGCCGCCGGCGGCCGCATCACCACCGCCCTCGCCCCGCACGCCCCCTACACCGTGGACGACGCCGACCTCACCGCGACCGCCGACCTCGCCCACGCCCACGGCCTGCCCGTGCACCTGCACGCCGCCGAGAACCGCGCCCAGACCGACGCCAGCCTCGCCCGGCACGGCGCCACCCCCATCGAGATCCTGGAACGCACCGGCATCCTCGGCACCGACGTCCTCATCGCCCACGGCACCGGCATCGTCGAACGCGACCTGCCGGTCCTCGCGCGCGCGGGCGGCCGTACGGCCGTCGCCACCGCGCCCCGCGGCTATCTCAAGTTCGCCTGGCCCACCACCACACCCGTCCGCGCCCTGCGCGACCTCGGCATTCCCGTGGGGCTCGCCACGGACGGCGCCGCCTCCAACAACTCCCTCGACGTGTGGGAGTCGATGGCGCTCACCTCCCTGATCCAGAAGTCCACCGAAGGCGACCCGCGCTGGCTGACCGCCCGCCAGGCCCTGCACCACGCCACGCTGCAGAGCGCCCGCGCGGTGGGCCTCGCCGGCTTGGCCGGCAGCATCGCGCCGGGGCGGCGGGCCGACCTCGTGCTCGTCGACCTCACCGGCCCGCACACCCAGCCCGTCCACGACCTCGCCGCCACCCTCGTCCACAGCGCCCGGGCCTCCGACGTCCGCACGACGATCGTCGACGGGCGGATCCTCATGCGCGACCGGGAACTGCTCACCCTCGACGTGCCGGCCGTCGTCCGGGAGCTGGGGGAGCGGCTGCCCGCGCTCGTCGACCGCGGACACGGCCGGCGCATCCAGCGGTACGACACCTGAGGGGCGGGGCACCCGGCCGGACTGTGCTGCCGCGACCTGCCGGGAGTCCGCCTTGATGCCCGTGTACTCGTCTCTGACCCGTGCCTTGGCCGAGGCATTGGCCGACGTCCTGTGGTCCATCGAGAGCAGTGAAGACGAGCAGGTGAGTCCGGACGGCGCCGTCAAAGTCCTGGAGGGCATCGCCCACCTGGTCGGCAAGCTGTCGAGCGACCAGCGGAACGAATGGAACGACCTGCTGGGGACGAGGGCCGGTGCCGAGTCCGATCCCGCTGACCGGGGACGAGGCCACCGCCTGCGCGGCGATGTCCGCGGCGGCCGACGGCCCGATCGACCGCACCGGTCTCACCCCACCGGCTGGCCGGCACGGCCCACCGACCCCACCACCCGCACGACCCGCCACTCTTACGAGCACAGGCGGCCAGCAGGCGGCCACGTGCTGTCGTTCGGCGTGAACGAAGCCGGACACCCGAGGTGAGAGCTCGGGATGTGAGCCCGGGATGAGGGCCCGGGAAAAACTGAGCCCCGCAGCGATGAGTTCCGCTCCTGCCGCCGGTCACCACCAGAACGGGACCGTTGCACAGGAGGAGCCAGCCCATGTCGCTTCCCGAGATCGTCTCGCGCGAGGAGTGGCGCGCGGCACGCGAGGCCTTACTGGCCAAGGAGAAGGCGGCCACGCGCGCGCGTGACGCGCTCAACGCCGAGCGGCGCAGACTGCCCATGGTGCAGATCGACAAGGAGTACGTGTTCGAGGGCGGCGACGGCAAGGTCTCCTTGCTGGACCTCTTCGAGGGACGGCATCAGCTCGTCGTCTACCACTTCATGTTCGCTCCCGAATGGGACGCCGGCTGCCGCAGCTGCTCGGCGTTCCTGGACCAGATCGGCCACCTCGCGCACCTGAGGGCCCGCGGCACCTCCTTCGCGGCCGTGTCCCGGGCGCCGTACACCAAGATCCTTCCGTTCAAGGCGCGGATGGGCTGGACGCTGCCCTGGTACTCGTCGTACGTCTGCGACTTCAACCTCGATTTCGACGTGACGCTCGACGTCGAGGGCGAGCTCGTCGAGCGGCCGGGCCTCAGCTGCTTCCTGCGGGACCGCGACCGCGTCTTCCACACCTACTCGACGTACGAGCGCGGCCTCGACGGCCTCGGCTCCACCACCAGCCTGCTGGACCTGACCGCACTCGGCCGACAGGAGGAGTGGGAGGAACCCAAGGGGCGCGCGACGGCTCTCGGGGCGCCTGCGGGAAGTGAGCGGATCCGCTATCACGACGAGTACGAGGAGTGACGCGGAGGGTGAGGAAAACAGCCGAAAGGCCGAGGTTCTCCTCACTCGTCGCGGTGAACAGGTGTCAACTACGTCTCAGTACCGTCACTGCCCGAGGCGTATGCCCCATGGTTGGCGTTTAACTCTACGAGTACAGCGCTACCTGGAGGTGCGGGGTGAACGGGCGAACAGTGCTCGAACGTTTTCCCGCCGGTGGCCCGCGAGGGTCCTGGCCGGCGGAGGAGTTCGCTCATGCGCGACGTCTGGAGGGTCTTCCCGCGGAGGTCGTCATGGACCTCGCGACGGACATGTTCCTGGTGATCGTGCGGAGCGACGACCCCGTCGGCGACGTCGCCGCCTGACGCGACACCGTCCGGCGGCGTCGCCGTCCGCCGCCGCGCGGACCGGACCGTACGGCACACCGCCGGGACACCGCCGGGACACCGGGCGGGCGCTCGTCCGCCGCCGCGCGGACGGCCCGCGGTGCCGGACACGGCTCCGGCTCCGGTCTCCGGCTCCGTCGGTCCGCCTCCGTCGGTCCGCCTTCGGAGAGGGCGGGCCGGTGCCTTGCGGAACGCCTACGCGTTCACCGGCCTCGACCACGCCGGAGTGGTTCCGGTCAGCCGGCACAGCGCCAGGTAGAGCGGGATCGGCGGCGTATAGGGGAGTGTGCCGTCCGGGCGGTGGATGAGACCGGGGAGGTCCGGGGCGTCCGGGAGAACCGCGCCGGTGGCGTACTGGGCGGGCGCGGGCCACTCCAGGGCGTAGTCGGAGTCGGACGGGACGATCCACCACCAGTGCGCCTCGTCGGCGTAGACACATCCGACACGGGGCAGCCGGGGCATCACCAAGGGCCCGAAGCGGGCGGGCACCGCCACCGCGTCACAGCCCAGCGGGGCCGTCATGCCGTCCGGCACGGGCAGCCGCCGGAGCGCCCCCGGCCTGCGCAGTCCGCGCTGGAGGCGGACCAGCGTGTCCAGTCCGAGCGCGCGGGTGCCGGACGCGGGCCTCACAGTCATTCGGCCCTCGTTTCCTGGTGCGCCTGCCGCTCCCCGGACCCGGGCCCCGCCCCCGGCTCCGCCTTCCCGGTGCTCCCGGTGCTCCCGGTGCTCCCGGAACCCTCGGATCTCTCGGTGTCACCGGAGTCGTCGGCCTCGCCGGCCTCATCCTGCCCGCCGGACGGTCCCGGCTTGGGACGGGCGCCCCAGCCCAGGTCGTCCCGGGGGCCGGACGGGGCGCGCGGCGCGCCGGCCGTGCGGGGCAGCTCGGCCCAGACCAGCAGCCCCGGGCCGTGCTCGTGGGCACCCCAGGCGTGACACAGGGCGTCGACCAGCAGCAGCCCTCGGCCGTGTTCCTCCTCCGGCTGCTGCCGGGCGGCCCGGGGCTGACCGGGGGCACACCCCTCATCGTGTACGGCTATGCGTACCAGGTCGTCATCGTCGTGGAGCTCGCACACGACGTGGCGGCTGGCGGTGTGCACGATCGCGTTGGTGACCAGCTCGGAGACCACCAGGGCCGCGGTGTCGCAGGTGTCCTCGCACACGGACCAGCCGGTCAGCCGGGCCCGCGTCAGGCGTCTGGCCTGTGCGGGAGAGCCCGGATGCGCGGCCAGTTCGAAGCGGAACCGGCGCTCGGAGGGGGCCTGGGAAGGCCCGGCTTCCGAAACGGCACCGAGGCCGGCGAAGCTCCCGGTGACGTCTGTTCCTAAAGGCGCGGACGGAATCACGCTTGCCACTATCGCCCCGCCGGGAACACTTGGCAAGAGTCACTCTGAAAAATGCAGAGTGCTTCGTGACGGGGTGGACGGGCGTGGCACACTGCTCGCAACAGCACGTCGAGCGGCGCCACTTCGGATCGTCGAAGGTCTGCCCAGACCTTCGAAAAAGTCTTCGAATGGCGCCGCCGGGCTGTCGGCAGGCCGTCGGCCACCGGTGCGGCCGGCCCGGCGTGCCTGTCACCCGTACAGGACCCTTCGTGGAGGTGGAGGTGGAGCGTGAGTGAGCCGCGGTCCGCGCCGACGGTCGGCCAGGTCGTCCTCGGCCGGCGCCTGCTGGACCTGCGGGAACGCGCCGGGCTGAAGCGTGAGGAGGCCGCCCGCATCCTCCGTGTCGCCCCCGCCACGGTCCGCCGCATGGAGACGGCCGAGGTCGCGCTCAAGATCCCGTATCTCCAGTTGCTGCTGAAGGCGTACGGCGTCCCCGACGAGGAGGCCGAGGCGTTCGTCGAGCTGGCCGAGGAGGCCAACAAGCCCGGGTGGTGGCAGCGGTTCCACGACATCCTCCCCGGCTGGTTCTCCATGTACGTCAGCCTGGAGGGTGCGGCCAGCCTCATCCGCAGCTACGACCCCCACTTCGTCCCCGGCCTGTTGCAGACCGAGGACTACGCGCGCGGGGTGCTGATGTCAGGTGCCATCGGCCAGACCCGGCCCGACGACATCGAGCGCCATGTCGCCCTGCGTATGCGGCGCCAGCAACTGCTCACCCGCGAGGACGCGCCCCGGCTGTGGGCCGTGATGGACGAGACCGTGCTGCGCCGCCCGGTCGGGGGGCCCGAGGTGATGCGCGCCCAGATCGACAAGCTGCTGGAGGCCACGGCGCTGCCCCACGTGACGTTGCAGGTCGCCCCGTTCGCGAACGGGCCGCACCCCGGCACGTACGGGCCCTTCGTGCTGTTCCGGTTCGCCGTGCCGGAGCTCCCGGACATGGTCTACAGCGAGTACCTGACCGGAGCCGTCTACCTCGACGCGCGCACCGAGGTGGCGACCCACCTGGAGGTCATGGACCGCATGGCGGCGCAGGCCGCCACGGCACATCGTACGAAGGAGATCCTCCAGGATCTCCGCAAGGAGTTGTGAATGGAACGCATCATGCCCCAGCCCGCACCGCGGATCCTCGGTGAGCGCATCTACAACGGCATGCCCGCCCGCGAACTGGGCAGTGAGGGCTGGCACAAGCCGTGGAGCGGCGGCAACGGCGGCAACTGCCTGGAGGCGATGAAGCTGGCCGACGGACGGGTCGCCCTGCGCCAGTCCACCGACCCCGACGGGCCGGCGCTGATCTACACGTCCGACGAGATGACGGCCTTCATCGAGGGCGCCAAGGCGGGGGAGGCTGATTTCCTGCTGTCCTGACTCCGCGTCCAGCGGATTGGTTCCTCTGCGTAATAGTTTGTGACTATGTGTGACTGTTCAGTGCTTCACCCGCTTTTCCGACGGGCCTGACACCTCACAGGCCGGACGCCGCACAGACCCGACATCCCATCGACCTGACCCCCCACAGATCAGACGCCCCACAGATCAGACGCCCCACAGACCTGACGCCCCACAGACCTGACGCCCCACAGATCTGACGCCTCATCGGCCATCCACCGCCGCGACACCCCGACGTTCAAGGCGACGTGCAAGGCGACGCGCGACTCGTCGTGCGACTCGTCGTTCAACTCAACGTTCCACTCAACGTGATGGAGTCCGTCATGACCGGGCAGCACCCCGTCGAAATCGACACGACCAGGCCCCACCCCGCGCGGATGTACGACTGGTACCTCGGCGGCAAGGACAACTATCCGGTCGACGAGGAGATGGGCCGGCAGATGCTCGCCCTCGACCCGAGGGTTCCGGTGATGGCCCGGGTCAACCGCGCCTTCATGCACCGTGCCACGCGCTGGCTGGCCCGGGCCGGCGTCCGGCAGTTCCTGGACATCGGAACCGGCATACCGACCGAGCCCAACCTCCACCAGGTGGCCCAGGAGATCGCGCCGGACGCGCGCGTCGTCTACTGCGACAACGACCCCATCGTGCTGGCCCACGCGGCGGCCCTGCTGCGCGGCACACCCGAGGGGACGACGGAGTACCTGCAGGCCGACGTGCGAGAGCCGGACGCCATCCTGGACGGCGCCCGGAAGGTCCTCGACTTCAGCCGGCCGATCGCCCTGTCGCTCATCGCGCTGCTGCACTTCGTCCCCGACGAGGACGGCGCCCGGGAGCTGGTCCGCAGGCTTCTGTCCGAACTGCCCTCCGGCAGCCACCTCGTGATCAGCCACGCCACGGCCGACTTCACGCCCGAGGAGTCGCGGGCGGCCACCGAGAAGCTCAAGGCCGCGGGCGTCACCCTGGCCCTGCGCTCCCGCGAGGAGTTCACCCGCTTCTTCGACGGCCTGGAGCTGATCGAACCGGGCGTCGAGGTGCCCCACCGGTGGCACCCCGAACTGGGCGAGCCGGTTCCCGGACAGGAGGACGGGATCATTCCGGGGTACGGCGCGGTGGGACGCAAGCCCTGACGGCTGCCGGCCCGCCGCCGCCCCCGGTGCCGGAATCCGCACCGGGACGGCGGCGGGTACCGGCACCGCACACCGCACACCGCACACCGCGTCCGGCGTCCGCCCGGCTCACGGTGGTGGAAGCACCCCGCACAAGGCGTCCAGCGCGGCCTGGTACGCGTGCTCCGAGGGGGCCGCGTATCCCACGACGAGTCCGTCGGAAGGCGGCATGTCCGCCTCCGGGTGCCGGAAGTCCGCCAGCCCGTCCAGCGCGACGCCCCGCCAGGCGGCGGCCTTGACGGCGGACCGCTCGGTGCCGGGCGGCAGCCGCAGCACCGCGTGCAGTCCGGCCGCGATGCCCGTGACCTCGACGTGCGGAGCCCGCGCGGCGAGCGCTCCGACCAGGCGGTCCCGGCGCCCGCGGTAACGCTGCCGCACCCGCCGCACGTGACGGTCGTACGCGCCGGAGACGAGGAACTCGGCCAGGCTCAGCTGGTCCAGGACGCTCGCCCACGCCTCGCGCTCGCCCTTGGCCGCCAGTACGGCGTCGACGTACCGCTCCGGCAGCACCATCCAGCCCAGCCGCACTGCCGGTGACAGGCTCTTGCTGACCGAGCCGAGGTGGATCACCCGCTCGGGATCGAGTCCTTGGAGGGCGCCGACGGGCCTGCGGTCGTAGCGGAACTCGCCGTCGTAGTCGTCCTCCAGCACCAGCCCGCCACGCGCGCGTGCCCAGTCGACGACGGCGGCGCGCCGCTCCGGGTGCAGCGGGCCGCCGGTCGGAAACTGGTGCGCGGGCGTCAGCAGCACGGCTCGTTCGCGCCCCAGTCCCTCGACGCGGGCCCCGTGTTCGTCGAGGGGCAGGGGGACCGTCCGGACACCGGCGTCCGCCAGCAGCCCCCGATGAAAACCCAGACCGTACGCCTCCACGGCCAGCGGGCCGCGCAGCACCCCACCGCCCCCGCCGCGGTCCTGCCCGAACAGCAGGCGCAGCGCGTGGGCGAACCCGGAGCAGACCACGATCCGCTCCGGCTCGGTGCGCACCCCGCGTGCGCGGGCCAGATACTCCGCCAGCGCCTCCCGCAGTTCGATCCGCCCGGCCGGGTCGCCGGGGCCGAACACCTCGTCGGGCGCCTTCTGGAGGGCCCGCCGGTAGGCGGCGAGCCAGGCCGTGCGCGGGAACGCCGACACGTCCGGTGTGCCCTGCCGCAGATCGTGCCGTGGCCCACGCGCGCGTGGCGGCGCCTTCCGGGGCGTGCGGGCGGCCGGCCGCGGCGGCCGGGTCCGTTCCGCCACCCGGGTCCCCGAGCCCTGGCGGGCGGTCAGCCAGCCTTCCGCCACCAGCTCCGCGTACGCGTCGGCCACCGTGTTGCGGGCCACGCCGAGGTCCGCGGCGAGTGAGCGGTACGGCGGCAGCCGCGCGCCGGGAGCGAGCCGGCCGCTGCGCACGGCCTCGCGCAGCGCGCGGATGAGCGCGGCCCGCCGCCCGCCCGGCCCGGACAGCTCCAGGTGCAGGTCGGCACCGATCCGCGCCGCGTCATTGACCCATGATTCCGCCATGGAATTGCACCCTACCGCCGGTCTTTCCGGCCCGTAGGTTGAGAGACATGACGACCGACACGGCATCGCCGAACGCTTCTTCGGCCTCCCTCGCCACACCGGCCACCGCCGCCGACGTGCCCGCCGCGGTGGCCACGGCGGCGGCCGGGCGGGACCGGCTGGACTTCGCGAAGTCCGCCCCCAAGGTCTTCCGCGCCCTGATCGGCTTCGACGCCGCCGCCCGTGAGGGCCTCGACCCGGCCCTGGTGGAACTGGTCCAGATTCGCGCCTCGCACCTCAACCACTGCGCCTACTGCCTGCACATGCACACCAACGACGCCCGCAAGGCCGGTGAGAGCGAGGACCGGCTGCACATGGCCGCCGTGTGGCGCGAGGCCCGTCACTTCTTCAGCGAACGCGAGCAGGCCGCCCTCGCGCTGACGGAAGCGGTGACCCTGGTCGCCGACGGCGGAGTCCCGGACGACGTCTACGCCCGTGCCGCCGCCGTCTTCGACGAGAGGGAACTGGCCCACGTACTGGCCCTGATCTGCACGATCAACACCTGGAACCGGGTGGCCCTGTCGACCGCCAAGGTCGCGGGCACCGACGAGCGGCGCTGAGCCTGGGCGGGGACGGGGCGGGAACGAGGGTGTGGCGGGGACGGGGCGGGAACGAGGGTGTGGCGGGGACGAGGGCGGGGGCGGGACGAGGGCGATCGCGGAGGGCCGGGCGGTGGCGACGGCAGCGGCCCGGTGCACGCCGTACGCGCCGCACACGGCGGCCCCCGCCCCAGGGCTCCCTGCCCCCGGGCTCCCCGTCCCGGATCCCTACACCGCCATCGGCCGGTCGTACGGCCCGATCGGCGCCGGGAGCCGTGTGCTGCCGCCCGACAGATGGCGGTCGACGGCCGCCGCCACCGCCCGGCCCTCCGCGATCGCCCACACGATGAGCGACTGCCCGCGCGCGGCGTCCCCGGCGGCGAACACACCGGGCACGCCGGTCGCGAAGTCCGCGTTCCGCGCGATCGTGCCGCGCGGGTCCAGCTCCAGCCCCAGTTGCCCGATGATCCCGTCGGACCGGTCCGGGCCCGAGAAACCGAGGGCCAGCAGGACCAGGTCGGCGGGGAGGGTCCGTTCGGCGCCCGGCAGCGGACGGCGCCGGGCGTCGACCCCGGTCAGGTGCAGTGACCGTACATGCCCGTCCGCGTCGCCGGTGAGACGCAGCGTGGACGCCGCGAACAGGCGCGCGTCGGCGTCCGCCGCCGGTGCGGAGCGCAGCTCGCGTGCCTCCTCGTGGGCGGCCGACAGCCGGTAGAGGCGCGGATACGTCGGCCAGGGCTCGGTCTCCTCGTCGCGTTCCGCCTCCGGCCGGGTGTGGATGTCCAGCTGGGTCACGGACGCGGCGCCCTCCCGGACGGCGGTGCCGAGGCAGTCCGCCCCGGTGTCGCCACCGCCCACGATGACGACGTGCTTCCCGGCGGCCGACAGTGGCGAGACGGCCAGGTCTCCCTGGCACACCCGGTTGGCCAGGGGAAGGTACTCCATCGCCTGGTGCACGCCGTCCAGTTCGCGCCCCGGCACCGGCAGGTCCCGCCACGCGGTCGCCCCGGTGGCGATCACCACCGCGTCGTACCGTGCCCGCAGTTCGGCCGCGTCGACATCCCGCCCGACCGCCGTCGACGCGCGGAACCCCGTCCCCTCGGCCCGCATCTGCTCCAGCCGCCGGTCCAGGTGCCGCTTCTCCATCTTGAACTCGGGGATGCCGTACCGCAGCAGCCCGCCGATCCGGTCGTCCCTCTCGTACACGGTCACCGTGTGGCCCGCCCGGGTCAGCTGCTGCGCCGCGGCCAGTCCGGCGGGTCCCGACCCGATCACCGCCACCGTCCTCCCGGACAGCCGCTCGGACGGGACCGGCCGGGTGAAGCCCTCCTCCCAGGCCCGGTCGGCGATGGCGCACTCGACGTTCTTGATGGTGACCGCCGGCTGGTCGATCGCGAGCACGCAGCCCGCCTCGCACGGTGCCGGGCACAACCTCCCGGTGAACTCGGGGAAGTTGTTCGTGGCGTGCAGCCGGTCGCTCGCCGCCCGCCAGTCCTCCCGGGCGACCAGGTCGTTCCACTCGGGGATCAGGTTGCCGAGCGGGCAGGCTTCGTGGCAGAAGGGGATGCCGCAGTCCATGCAGCGGCCGGCCTGCTTGCCGACCAGGGGCAGCAGCGCCCCGGGGACGTACACCTCGTTCCAGTCCCGGACCCGCTCCGCCACCGGTCTGCGGGGCCGGTCCTGGCGGGGCGTGGTCAGGAATCCCTTGGGATCGGCCATGGCCGTCTTCCTTGCGTGCGGGGTGGCAGGCCGTGCGCCGCCGGGCGGCGCCCTTCCCGCCACGATAAGTCCGGCGGGCCCTGTGCGCAGGGCACGGGGCAGAGCGTTTCCGAGGCTCCCGCGACGGAGAACCCCGGCGGAGGCCGGCGCAGCCCGCGGGCTCGGGCGACGGACCCCGGCGGTGGCCTCACGCGAGCGCCAGCACGTAGGCCACCGCCGCCGCTGCCGACGCCACCGTGCGCACGTGGTTCCACGCCGTCCACCCGCGGACGTACGACGGCCAGTACGCGGCCGCCTCCGCGGTGCCCGGCGCCAGCCGGTCCAGGGCGTCGTTGCGCGGCACGTTGGCCGCCGCGGTGACCCCGAACGCCCCGAACAGGTACAGCGCGCTGCCCAGCAGCAGCTCCACGGCGCCCTCGTCCGGCCACAGCACGAACGTCACCACGGCTATCACCGCGCACAGCACCGCCGACCCGACAAAGACGATCATGAAGGGCGGCCGTACCGCGGCCACGTTGATCGCCTTCATCGCGGCGATCCCCTGCGCGGGCGGCAGCGCCGCGAGTCCCCGCATGACGAAGGCCGAGAAACCGCAGAAGACGCCGGCCGTCAGGCCGGTCCCGAGGACCCCCAGCACCGTCAGCGCGAAGAACGGCCCATCGATCATGTCGTGTCAGCTCCCGCCCGTCGAGCCGGGCCCCGCCCGGCAACGTCTGTCACCCCAAGTCAAGCCCGTGACCGGCAACCGCGGCCACGGCCGATCGGCGCCGGAACACGCGCGAGCGTCCGGCGGACGCCGGTATGGGCCAAGCCTGCCCTGCCGGGGCTCACCCACCACCGGCCGGGGCGGGCGCACCCGGTGCCGCCCCGCCCCGCCCCCTCGATGTCCGGTCCGGTCCCCTTCCCGTGTCAGCCCGCCTCGGCCTCCGTCCCCGCCGCCCGCCAGTCCCGCAGCACGCTCTCCACGGCCGCCGCGACCCGCCGCCTGGCCTGCTGACGCGGCACCCCGCTGACGAGCAGCCGGTCGTACGGTGTGTCCAGGTGCCGTACGGACGCCACGACCGCCGAGGTCACCGCCTCCCCGGACAGCGCCTTCCCCGCCGCGCTCCGGCCCACCCGCCCGCTGCCGCGCACCGAGGCGTGGGCGGCGATGGCCAGCGCCCGCCCGGCCGGACAGCCCGGGAACAACCGCCGTATCTCCGCCGCGAACGCGTCCGTGAAGCGCAGGTCCTGCGCGGCCCGCCGCGCCGCGTCCCGCACCCGGCGCCGTCGCCGCGCCTCCGCGTCGGCCAGGCACCGCCGCTCGGCCCGGGCGAGCGCCTCCTCCTCGACCAGGAGGCCCTGCCGCTCGTAACGGCCCCGGCGCCGGTCGAACCGCACCACCACCGCCCACAGGGCGCTCTCCTCGCGCGACCGGCGGGTCAGAGCCGTGTCGCCGCGCGGCAGGTAGACCAGGTGGCCGAGATCGGCGCAGTCCAGGCAGTGCGGCGCGCCCTCCTCCAGGAGGAGCAGGGACAGCGGCCCGCGGCGGCACTTGGCGCAGCGCCGCCGCTTGACCGGCCGGAACACGACGAGTCCGGGACGCGGCGGGGGAACCGGAGCGGGGGAGGCAGTCGGGGAAGGCACCATGCAGAGGTCATTCCCCCGTCGGCCGGGCGACCTGCGCGCGGCCGCGACGAGGCGCCTGTGTCCGGTCTCCGTCCGCCGCCGAACGGCGACTGACGCATCATGGGCCCTGTGCGACTGGAAGCGATCACCTGGGACCGGCTCGGCGACCAGCTCGCCGAGCGGCTGCTCGACCTGCGGCCGGCCGACGGCGGTGCGTGGCCCCGCATCGCCTTCGACGGCGCCCCCGCCGCCCGCCCGGGCGACCTCGCCGAGCGTGTCTCCGAGGCCCTGCGCCTTCGGGGACGCCCCTCGCTCGTCGTCGCCGCCGAAGGTTTCCTGCGACCCGCGTCCGTCCGCCTGGAGCACGGCCGCCGGGACATCGAGTCCTACTACAGCGGCTGGTACGACACCGGCGCGCTCTGGCGGGAGGTCTTCGGCCCCCTCGACCCCGGCGGGAACGGACGTGTCCTGCCCGACTTGTGGGACCCCGTCACCGATCGTGCCACGCGCAGCCCCTACGTCCATCTCCCACCCGGCGCCCCCCTGTTGCTCCACGGTCCCTTCCTCCTGCGTCACTGGTTCCCGTTCGACCTGAGCGTCCACATCCTCCTGACCCCCGGCGCCCTGCGCCGCCGGACCCCCGATGCCGAGCAGTGGACCCTGCCCGCCTTCGAGCGGTACGAGCAGGAGACCGGCCCCGCCGCCACCGCCGACGTCCTGATACGTGCCGACGACCCACGCCATCCGGCGTGGAGCGGCTGACACGGTTCCGCCGGACCTTGCGCCGTTCCGCCCGTGCCGCCGCTCCGTCCGTTCCGCCATTCCGCCCGTGCCGCCGTCCCCGGCGTGCCGCCGCCCCGGGGCGTGCCGCCGTCAGAGCCAGCCGTTGCGCCGGAAGCCGCGGTACAGGGCCAGGCAGGCCAGGGATATGACGCCGATGGCCAGGCCGTAGCCGTACCGCCAGCGCAGTTCCGGCATGTGGTCGAAGTTCATGCCGTACGTGCCGCAGACCATGGTCGGCACGGCGATGATCGCGGCCCAGGCCGTGATCTTCCGCATGTCCTCGTTCTGGGCGACCGTGACCTGGGCGAGGTGGGCCTGGAGGATCGAGTTGAGCAGTTCGTCGAAGGCGGCGATCTGTTCGGCGGCCCGCAGCAGATGGTCGGAGACATCGCGGAAGTAGGCCTGTATCTCCGGTGCGACCACCCGGCTCGGCCGGGTGGCGAGTTCCTCCAGTGGCCGTCCCAGCGGCACCACCGCCCGCTTCAGCTCCAGGAGTTCACGCTTGAGCTGGTAGATCCGTCCCGGGTCGACCCGCGCGCCGTGCTCCGCGAACACCTCCGTCTCCACCGTGTCGATGTCTTCCTGCACGGCGTCGATGACGCTCAGGAAGTCGTCGACCACGTGATCCGCGATCGCGTGCAGCACCGCCGACGGCCCCTTGGCGAGCTGCCGGGGATCCGATTCCAGATCCTCGCGCAGCGGGCCGAGCGAGCCGTGCCGCCCGTGCCGCACCGTCACCACGAAGTCCTGGCCGACGAACACCATGATCTCGCCGGTGTTCACGACCTCGCTCGTGGCCGTGAGCTCCTCGTGCTCGACGTAGCAGACCGTCTTGAACACGGCGAAGAGCGTCTCGCCGTACCGCTCCAGCTTCGGGCGCTGATGGGCCTCGATCGCGTCCTCGACCGCCAGCGGATGCAGGTCGAAGAGGTCGGCGATACCGGCGAACTCCTGGTCCGTCGGCTCGTGCAGGCCCAGCCAGACGAAGCCGTCACCGTGCTTGCGGACCCGCTGCACGGCGTCGACGAGATCGCCGCTCCCGTCGGTGCGGACACCGTCGCGGTAGGTCACGCAGTTCACCACCGAGGAGCCCAGCGGGGACCGGGCGGGGTGGCTCAGGTCGACGCGCGGGCGCCGCCGGGCCAGCCGCGCCACCCTGCGGAGACCGCCGGCCCGGCCGAGGCTCGTGACCTTCCGCAGGTTCCCTGCCATGGACATCTGGATCTCCTCGCGTGGATCTCCCGGCGCCGTGCTTCCCGCGCCCTGGCGCGCCAGTCTGCCAGGTCGGCGCGGTCGGCGGGCCGGCCTGTGGGCAGGCTCCGTTCCGCTTTGTTCCCGGCTGTGGACAAACGTTTGTTCCCTGCCGCGGGCGAACGGAGTTCAGCGGGGCGGCGCGGCGTCCGCGCAGTGGACGGCGCCCTTCACCGGCGGCCGGTGAAGACCGCTCTCCCGCGGCCCGGGCCGCGCGCTCCGACGCCCAGGGCCCCTGCCCTCGTCCCACCGGAGCGTCGACCACTCCGGACAACCCGGGCAACTGGGATGATCACGGCATGACGCACACCGATGGATACCTCCTCACCCACCGGCAACCGAAGGCGGCGGACCGCTTCGACGCCGCCGCCACGCTCTTCGATCCCACGACGTTCCGGCACTTGGAGAATCTCGGCGTCGGGCCCGGCTGGCGCTGCTGGGAGGTCGGTGCCGGCGGCACCTCCGTGGTGTCCTGGCTGGCCAAGAAGGTCGGCCCCACCGGACGCGTCGTCGCGACCGACATCGACACCTCGCGGCTCGCTCCTGCGGCCCGCCCGCCGGTCCAGGTACGCCTCCACGACGTGGGGGTCGAAGAACCGCCGGGCGAGGGCTTCGACCTGGTGCACGCCCGGCTCGTCCTCGTCCATGTCCGGGACCGGGAAAGGGCGTTGCGGTCGATGGTCAAGGCCCTGCGGCCGGGCGGACGTCTCCTGGTCGAGGACGCCGACCCCACGTTGCAGCCGCTGTCCTGCCCGGACGAGCACGGTCCGGAGCAGCGGCTGGCCAACCGGGTCCGCCAGGGCCTGCGCCGGCTGCTCGCCCACCGCGGCGCCGACCTCGCCTACGGCCGCACCCTCCCGCGCCTGCTCAGGCAGGCCGGGCTGCGCCGCGTGGAGGCCGACGCCTACTTCCCGATCACCTCGCCGGCCTGCGCCGCCCTGGAGTCCGCCACGATCAGCCAGGTACGCGACCAGCTCGTCACCGCGGGGCTGGTCACGGACGAGGACATCGACCGCCATCTCGCGAACGTGGCGTCCGGCGCCATGGACCTGGCGACGGCCCCGATGATCTCGGCGTGGGGGCGCAAGGCGTAGCCGCGGGTGCCCGGAACCCGGCGGTGGCGTCCCGGAGCCCGGGCGGCAGCCCGTCGGCGGCCGTCACCCCGCCCCGGAACCCGGGCGGCACTCCGCCGACGGCCGTCACCCCGCCCCGGAACCCGGGCGGCACTCCGCCGACGGCCGTCGCCCCGCCCTGGGCGGCCTGCCGCCCACCCGTTCGACCGCCCGCGCACCCGCCCGGCACCCCTCCTCCGCCGCCTCCCGCGGACCGGCGCCCGCGAGCAGCGCGGCCAGGAAGGCGCCCGTGAAGGCGTCACCCGCGCCCGTGGTGTCCCGGGGGGCCGCCGCAGCGGCGGGCACCCGCGCGTACACGGTGCCCGAGCGGGCCACCACGGCACCGGCACCGCCCTGCTTGACGACCACCAGGGGGACGTACCGGCTCAGTTCGGCCGCCGCGTCCGCCGGGTCGGGCAGCCCCGTGAGCAGACACGCCTCGTCCCGGCTGGGCAGCAGGACGTCCATCCCCTCGACGAGCGCCAGGAAACGGCCGGCGCCGAGCCGTGCGAGGAAACCCGCCGACGCGGGATCCAGGCTGACCGGCACCCCACGCGCGCGTGCCGACTCGACGGCGACCGCGGCCAGCGCACGGCCGGACTCCGAGAAGAGCAGGTAGCCCGACAGGTGGAGACGGCCGGCACCGTCCAGCAGCGCGTCCGACCAGTCGCCGGGCGCGAGCCGCAGAGACGCCCCGCTGTCCGTGAGGAACGTCCGCTCCCCGCAGGCGCCCGAGTCGACCAGGCAGATCACCGTCCCCGTCGGCACCTCCGCGTCGACGGCCAGGAAGGGATGTACGCCACAGGCGGCCAGCTCCCGTTCGTGCCAGGCCGCCGTGTCCGCGCCGACCCGCCCGAGGAGCCGTACGTCCCCGCAGCCTTCGTGGGCGGCCCAGCAGGCCACGTTGGCGCCCGCCCCGCCCGGCAGCGTGCGGACCGAGGCGGGCGTGTCCGTCCCCGCCGCCAAAGGCCCGTGGTGCCGGGCGACGACGTCCGTGATGACGTCCCCGACCACCAGCAGCCCGCCGCCCGGCTCGCCACCCGGCCCACTGCCCGGCCCGCCGGTCATGCCCCGGCCCAGGCCGCCGCGACGCGTGCCGCCAGCCGGACGTTGCCGCGCACCGCGGCGAGATTGGCGCTCAGCGAGGCGCCGTCCGTGTGGCGCACCAGGTGGTCCAGCAGGAAGGGCGTGACCGCCTGGCCGGTGACGCCCTCCTCCTCGCACGCGTGCAGCGCGTCGGCGAGCACGCGCGCGTGCAGCCCGGGATCCAGCTGCTCGTCCTCCGGCACGGGGTTGGCGACGATCAGCGCCGACTCCGGCGCGCCGAGCGCGTCCTGGGCCCGCATCACGTCCGCCACCTGCCCGGGTGTGTCCAGCCTCCAGTCCACCGGATGTCCCGAGTCGGACAGGTAGAAGCCGGGGAAGCGGTCCGTGCCGTAGCCGGCCACCGCCACGCCGAGCGTCTCCAGGCGCTGCAGGGTCGCCGCCACGTCCAGGATCGACTTCACGCCCGCGCACACCACCGTGATCCGGGTACGGGCCAGCAGGCCGAGGTCGGCCGACTCGTCCTGGGTCACCGTCCACTGCCGGTGCACGCCCCCGAGCCCCCCGGTGGCGAACACCCGTACGCCCGCCCGGGCGGCCAGCAGGGCGGTCGCCGACACCGTGGTCGCACCGCTCGCCCCGGAGGCCACCGCGAGCGGCAGGTCGCGGTGGCCCAGTTTGCGGATGCCGTCCCCGTGCGCGATCCGCTCCACCTGCTCCTTGCCCAGGCCGACATGGGGACGCCCGTCCAGCACCGCGATCGTCGCGGGCACCGCGCCCTCCTCCCGTACCGCCTCCTCCAGTTCCAGCGCCACCCGGAGGTTGCGCGGACGGGGCAGCCCGTGCGCGATGATCGTGGACTCCAGGGCCACCACCGGGCGGCCCGCGCCGACCGCCTCCCGCACCTCTTCCGACACCACCAGCACCATGGGCCCCGCCTCCCGTCCGTCGGTCCTCCCTCATCCCTGGCGGGTACCGCCCCGGGTCAAACCCCCTTGCGTCCCACGGGCGGGAGCATGAGTCTGTGCACCATGACGGAGAACGCGATGCGCCTGGACCACGTCGTCCTGTGGGTGCGCGACCCGGTCGCCTCGGCCGGTTTCTACGAGAAGGCGCTCGGCATGGAACCGCTGCGGGTCGCCGAGTACACCCGGGGGACCGCGCCCTTCCCCTCCGTGCGCCTCAACGAGGAGACCATCTTCGACCTCGCGCCGCTCGCCCTCGCGGAGCGCATGACGATGCTCCCGGGCGCCGCGAGCGGCGCCGGCCACCCGGTCAACCACGTCTGCCTGTCACTGCCGCGGCACGACTTCGAGGCCCTCCACACCCGCCTGCGGGAACAGGCGGTCCCCGTCACGGACTTCTCCCACGACTCCTACGGCGCGCGCGGGAAGGCCAGGCGCAGCTTCTACTTCGGCGACCCGGACGGCAACATCGTCGAGGCCCGTCACTACGACTAGGGGGCTTCTGACGGATCTCCGTGGCGTCGCGACGCCCGGCACGCTCCCCCAGAGGGGGCGCTCCCACCCTCCGCCCCGCACGCCGAGAGCACGCACCGAACGCCGCTCCTTCTTCCGCGGAGATCCGTCAGAGGCCCCTTAGGCCGGCACCTGCCGGGGCGGCCGTGCCCGGGCCGTCAGAACAGCGGCTCGGGCAGCACGCCCTCCAGGGCGAGAAGCCTGCGCTTGGTCTCCAGGCCGCCGCCGAATCCGCCGATCCCGCCGTCACTGCCGACGACCCGGTGGCACGGCACGACGACCGGCAGCGGATTGGCGCCCATCGCCGCCCCCACGGCCTGCGAGGCGTCGGGCCGGCCGACGCGCCGGGCGAGGTCGCCGTAGCCGACGACCGAGCCGTACGGGACGCCGCGGGCCAGCTCCCGCAGCACTTCCCGGTTGAAGCCCGAGATCAGCGACCAGTCCAGCGGCAGGTCGAAGCCGCGCCGCTCCCCTGTGAAGTACGCCTCGACCTGCCGTATCGCCTCGGCCAGCAGCGGGGAGCCGGGCGCCCCGGCGGGCTCGGCGCCCAGCCGGGACGCCAGCCGGGCCAGCGCCCGGTCGCGCACCTGGTCCGTGGCGTGGAACACGACGTTGACGAGCCCCTCGCGGGTCGCCGCCAGCAGCAACGGCCCGATGCCGGTGCCCACGACGGTCCACACGACGTGCCGCTCGTCCTGCCCATGGCTGTCCATGCGCCCACCGTACGGCCCGCCACCGACAGTGCCCGGGGGAGCGGAGACCGGCACGGGGGTCCGCTCCCCCCGGGCGCGGGGTTCACTCCCCGGCGCCGCGCACCGCCTCCCGCACCACGTCGGGCTTGTTGGTGATGATGCCGTCGACGCCGTGGCCGGCGACCTGCCGGGCGCGGGCGGGGTCGTCGACCGTCCAGGTGAAGACCTCCAGCGGCTTGCCGTGCGGGCCGGTGAACGCCTGCACGGCGGCCACGTAGTCCGCGGAGAGGGAGCCGTGGGAGGGGTTGATCTGGTCGGTGAAGGCCGCGTACGAGGGCAGCTCCGCCACGGGCGGCGTGCCGAGGAAACCGGTCTTGACGGCCGGCTTCAGCTCGTGGACGGTCCGGACGCTGTCCGCGCTGAAGCTCTGCACGATCAGCCGGTTCGCCACGTGCCGCCGGTCCAGCCAGCCCTCGTTGGCGAGGACCTTGAGGGTCTGCCGCTCGATGCCCGGGTACAGCCCGGGGTTCTTGATCTCCAGCAGCAGCTTCTGGTGGTGGCGCTCGACACGCCTGACGTACTGCTCCAGCGTCGGCACGCGCGCGCCCGCGTACGCGGGGCCGAACCAGCTCCCCGCGTCCAGCCGGGCGATCTCGGCGGCGGTGAAGTCCTTCAC
The DNA here is from genome assembly GCF_040628835.1 of Streptomyces sp. NPDC006134. Lineage (NCBI taxonomy): Bacteria > Bacillati > Actinomycetota > Actinomycetes > Kitasatosporales > Streptomycetaceae > Streptomyces > Streptomyces sp. NPDC006134. The sequence continues at coordinate 47,177 of NZ_JBEXTV010000011.1, forward strand.
CTTCCAGGGGGCCCGGTCGGGGAAGACCTCCTCCACGTCGGTCGTGCGTCGCAGGCTGTCGTCGTGGAGGACGACGAGCTCACCGTCCTTGGTGCGCTGGACGTCGTTCTCGACCCAGCGGATGCCCAGCTCGGCAGCCTTGTCCACGGCGGCCAGGGTGTTCTCCGGCGCGTACGCCGAGGCGCCCCGGTGGGCGACGACCGTGGGCGGCCGTGTGCCGCTGTCGACGGCGTGGGCGGGGGAGGAGGGAGCCGGCAGGAAGGCTCCCAGGAGTGCGGCGGTCGTGACGGCAACTGCGCGCGCGTGCATGCGTACTCCTCGCGTCGAGCGATCACGGACAGCTCCACTGTGACAGCGGAGAGGCAACGGCAGGCGGGTGCAGAATGGCCACAGACTGAATGGAGTTGCTCAACTCCGCTCACTGGGGGCGCACAACTGGGGCAAGGCCGTGATTCTTTGCCAGAAAATCGTTCGACCATTCCGGTGGGGGTCATACTCTCTGCCTCAACCCTGACCGCTTGCGCGGTGCTGGGAAGGGGTGTACATCGGATCATTCCGGACGGAAGAGGGCGGAAAGGTAGCCGCGCATGCAGGGCACGGTCGACGGATTCAGCTACGGACTCGTCACACCGCTGGTGGCCTACCTCATGGCCTGCCTCGGTGGAGCTCTCGGCCTGCGCTGCACCACCAGAACCATGAGGGTCGCCCGGTCCTGGCGTCCCGGATGGCTCGCCCTCGGCTCGGCGGCGATCGGCTCGGGCATATGGACCATGCACTTCATCGCCATGATGGGGTTCACGATCGAGGGCACGCCGATCCGGTACGACATGGCGATGACGTTCGCCAGCCTGGCCGTCGCCATCGTCATGGTCGGCATCGGGATCTTCATCGTCGGCTACCGGGGCGCGCGCGGAGCGGCCCTGTTCACCGGCGGCACCATCACGGGCCTGGGCATCGCCTCGATGCACTACCTGGGAATGGCCGGTATGCGCCTCGACGGAGAGCTGCGGTACAACACGCTCACCGTGGGCGCGTCCGTCGTCATCGCCATGGCCGCCGCCACCGCCGCCCTGTGGGCGGCCGGGCAGGTGCGGGGCTTTCTGTGGAGCGTGGGCGCGAGCCTGGTGATGGGGCTCGCCGTCAGCGGCATGCACTACACGGGCATGGCCGCCCTCAGGGTCCACCTCCACGGCACGGCCGAGCCCGCATCCGGCGAGTCGGCCGCGGCCCTGATCGCGCCCATGATGATCGGGCCGCTGGCCTTCCTCGTCCTCGCGGGCATCGTCGTGATCTTCGACCCGCTGACGGTCATGGGCGAGCCCGCCGGAGCGCAGACCGACCACAGGCCGGGCGTCCCCGCCCGTCCCGCCCGCCCCGCCGTCCACGACCCGGCCGGCCCGGCGGCCCGCCGCCCCTGGCCGCACCCCCGCCGCCACCTGGCGCGCAGGCGCCCCCGCGTCCCGCAGAACCGGTGATCCGGACCCGTTGTCGGTGCGGGGCCGTACGGTGGATGTCATGCGGCCCGTTTCCCACATCGAACGCACGGTGGCGCCCTTCGAGGTCGTCAGCCCCTACCGGCCCAGCGGCGACCAGCCCGCGGCCATCGCCGAGCTCGCCCGGCGCATCGAAGCCGGCGAGAAGGACGTCGTCCTGCTCGGCGCCACCGGCACCGGCAAGTCCGCCACCACCGCGTGGATGATCGAGAAGCTCCAGCGCCCCACGCTCGTGATGGCGCCGAACAAGACGCTCGCCGCCCAGCTGGCCAACGAGTTCCGCGAGCTGCTGCCGAACAACGCCGTCGAGTACTTCGTCTCGTACTACGACTACTACCAGCCCGAGGCGTACGTCCCGCAGTCGGACACCTACATCGAGAAGGACTCCTCGATCAACGAGGAGGTCGAGCGCCTGCGCCACTCCGCGACCAATTCGCTGCTCACCCGCCGTGACGTGGTCGTGGTCGCCTCCGTCTCCTGCATCTACGGCCTGGGCACCCCGCAGGAGTACGTGGACCGCATGGTCCCCCTGAGGGTCGGCGACGAGATCGACCGGGACGAGCTGCTGCGCCGCTTCGTGGACATCCAGTACACGCGCAACGACACCGCCTTCACCCGCGGCACCTTCCGCGTCCGCGGCGACACCATCGAGATCTTCCCGGTCTACGAGGAGCTCGCCGTCCGCATCGAGATGTTCGGCGACGAGATCGAGGCCTTGTCCACCCTGCACCCGCTCACCGGCGAGATCCTCAGCGACGACCGGCAGCTGTACGTCTTCCCGGCCTCCCACTACGTCGCCGGACCCGAGCGCATGGAACGGGCGATCAACGGGATCGAGAAGGAGCTGGCCGAGCGCCTGGCCGAGCTGGAGAAGCAGGGCAAGCTCCTGGAGGCCCAGCGCCTGCGGATGCGCACGACGTACGACATCGAGATGCTCCGCCAGATCGGCACCTGCTCCGGCGTCGAGAACTACTCGATGCACTTCGACGACCGTCTGCCCGGCTCCCCGCCGAACACCCTGCTGGACTACTTCCCGGACGACTTCCTGCTCGTCATCGACGAGTCCCACGTCACCGTCCCGCAGATCGGCGCCATGTACGAGGGCGACGCCTCCCGCAAGCGCACCCTCGTCGACCACGGCTTCCGGCTGCCCTCCGCCCTCGACAACCGTCCGCTCAAGTGGGAGGAGTTCCAGGAGCGCATCGGGCAGACGGTCTACCTGTCGGCGACCCCCGGCACCTACGAGCTCTCCCGCTCGGACGGCGTGGTCGAACAGATCATCCGCCCCACCGGCCTGGTCGACCCGGAGGTCGTCGTCAAGCCCACCGAGGGCCAGATCGACGACCTGGTGCACGAGATCCGCAAGCGGGTCGAGAAGGACGAGCGCGTCCTGGTCACCACGCTCACCAAGAAGATGGCCGAGGACCTCACGGACTACTTCCTGGAGCTCGGCATCCAGGTGCGCTACCTGCACAGCGACGTCGACACCCTGCGCCGGGTGGAGCTGCTGCGCGAGCTGCGCAGCGGCGAGTACGACGTCCTGGTCGGCATCAACCTGCTGCGCGAGGGCCTCGACCTGCCCGAGGTCTCCCTGGTGGCGATCCTCGACGCCGACAAGGAGGGCTTCCTGCGCTCCGGCACCTCCCTGATCCAGACCATCGGCCGCGCGGCGCGCAACGTCTCCGGCCAGGTCCACATGTACGCGGACAAGATCACCCCGGCGATGGAGAGGGCCATCGAGGAGACCAACCGCCGCCGGGAGAAGCAGGTCGCGTACAACAAGGCGAACGGCATCGACCCCCAGCCCCTCCGGAAGAAGATCAACGACATCGTCGCGCAGATCGCCCGCGAGGACATCGACACCGAGCAGCTGCTCGGCTCGGGATACCGCAAGTCCAGGGACGGCAAGGGCGCCAAGGCCCCCGTGCCCTCCCTGGGCGGCAAGGCGGCCACGGGTCCGGGCGCCAAGGCCGGGAAGTCCGCCAAGGGCAGGACCGAGGCGACGGCGCCGACCGACCGTCCCGCGGCCGAGCTCGCCGAGCAGATCGAGGAACTGACCGCGCGGATGCGGGCCGCCGCCGCGGACCTGCAGTTCGAGATCGCCGCCCGGCTGCGCGACGAGGTGTCGGAGATGAAGAAGGAGCTCCGCCAGATGCGGGAGGCGGGCCTGTCCTGACGGTGGCGAGGGCGCCGGTCCGCACCGGACCGGGGCCCTCGCCTGCCGGACCGGCGCCCTCACCTTTCTCCGGCGCCCCACCAGGGACACGCTGTGTTGCAAGACCGACACAAAGTGCGGTCCGCGGTGCGGCGCTGTCAGTGGCCCTGCGTAGTGTTCTCGGCAACCGCGGGCAGCGCGGCGACAGGGGACTGTTCGAGAGGGGAAACAGCGCGTGACCGTCAACATGACCAAGGGTCAGGCCATCAGTCTGCAGAAGAGCGACGGGGGCAGCCTGACCGCGGTGCGCATGGGTCTCGGCTGGCAGGCGGCCCCCCGGCGCGGCCTGTTCGGCTCCCGCACCCGGGAGGTCGACCTCGACGCCTCCGCCGTCCTGTTCGCGGAGAAGCAGCCGGTCGACGTCGTGTTCTTCCGGCACCTGGTGAGCGACGACGGCTCGGTGCGCCACACCGGGGACAACCTCGTCGGCGGTGTCGGACAGGGCGGCGACGACGAGGCGATCCTCGTCGACCTCCAGCGCGTCCCGGTCCACATCGACCAGATCGTCTTCACCGTGAACTCCTTCACGGGCCAGACCTTCCAGGAGGTGCAGAACGCGTTCTGCCGCCTGGTCGACGAGACCAACGGCCAGGAGCTCGCCCGCTACACGCTGGCCGGCGGCGGCGCCTACACCGCCCAGATCATGGCGAAGGTCCACCGCACGGGCGCGGGCTGGACGATGACCGCCCTCGGCTCCCCGGCCAACGGCCGCACCTTCCAGGACCTGATGCCGGCCATCCTGCCCGTTCTGTGATCCGGGCCGTGCCCGCCCGAGGCGGGCACGGACGAGCGGGCGACACACGGCACACCACGAGCGGACACAGGGGGAGAGGACGATGACGGCCGAGCTGGTGCGGGGGCAGAACCACCCGCTTGACCGGACCCGTCTGGAGATCCGGGTCTCGGCCGGCACGCCGGTCGTGGCCGGAGCCACACTCGGCGACGCCGACGGCAGGGTCCACGGCCCCGAATGGGTGGCCCACCCGGGCGCGCCCGTCCTGCCGGGCCTGGAGGTCCCCCGGCAGGCCGCCGCCGACCATCGCCTCGCGGTGGACCTGGACGCCGTACCGGACGCCGTGCACCGCGTCACCGTGCTGCTCGCCCTGCCCGCCGCCGACGGCCCGTCCCGCTTCGGCGCCGTCGCCGCCCCCTCCGTCACGGTCACCGGCCTCGACGGCACCGGGGTCGCCGGCTACACCGTCACCGGCCTGGACACCGAGTCGGCCGTCGTCGCCCTGGAGCTCTACCGCAGACAGGGCGCCTGGAAGGTGCGCGCCGTCGGCCAGGGCTACGCGGGCGGCCTCGCCGAACTCCTCACCGACCAGGGCCTGCCCCAGGCCCACGACCTCGCCGGCAGCATCGCGGAGGCGGTGGCCCGGGGACCGGCCCGCCCGGTGCCCGCACCCCCGCCGCACACGGTGGACGGCGACCGCCCCCGGCAGGCGACCGCGCCGGTGCTCGGCCCGGACCACGGCGGCGCCGCACCCCGGAGCACCCCCGGCCCCGTACCGGCGGTGCCTCCCCACGACCCGCACCCCGCGCCCGGTGCCCGTCCGCCCGGCACCCCGGGGCAGCCCGCGTCACCACCGCCGTACCCGGGCGGCGGCGGGGCGGCGGCCCCCTCCGCCGTCACCCAGCCGCCCCCGCCCGCCGCCGGCGGCCCGATCGACTACAGCCACCCACGCCGCCACAGCACGCCGCCTCCGCCCCCGCCGGCCTCGCCGCCGGCCGCACCCGGACAGCCCGCCCGCCCCGTCGCGGGCGACGCGACCGGCTGGTCCATGGACGAGCGGCTCTACAACCAGGTATGGGGCATGTTCGAGGACCTGGCCCGCACCACCGCCGCCTACCGCAGCGCCGTCGACTTCGCCGACTCGCGCCGGGAGAAGGAACTCGACCGGCTCCTCTCCGACCCGCGCAGCCGGATCAGCGGACAGGGCGACGCCGCCAGGGAGACGGCCCGCGCCCGGTACGACCAGCTCGTCTCCCAGGCCCGGGAGGCCCTCGACCGGGACCTCGCCCAGCTCACCGCCGAGGCCGAGGTCGTCGAGCCCGCGCTGCCACCGGCGTACGCACGCTGGGACAGCCCCGTCTGGCACGCCTACCGGGTGCCCACGGAGGCGCCCATGGCCCTGCGCCTGGGCGACCTCCACCTGCCCGAGACCGGCCGGATACGGATCCCGATGCTCGTCCGGCTGCCGCTGGAACGCGGTCTGTGGATCGACGGCGGACGCTCGGGATCGCTCGACGGTTCGTTCGTCGACGCACAGGAGCTGCGGCGCCGTGCGCTGGAGACCGCGGTGGCGCACACGGCCCGGCTGCTCGCCGTCCATCCGGCGGGCGAGTTCACCGTGCAGGTCGTCGACCCGGCCGGCTCCGGCGCGCGGGCGCTGGCCCCGCTGGTGCGCACCGGGGTGCTGGCGGATCCGCCCGCGCTCGGCGCCGCGGGAGTGGCGGAGGTGCTGGCCCGGCTCACCCAGCGTGTCGACCTGCTGCAGATGGCGGTGCGCGGCGGCGCCACCGACTCCCTCCCGCGCGGCTTCGACACCTCCCAGCACCTGCTGGTCGTCCACGACTTCCCGCACGGCTTCGACGACCGGGCCGTGAACCAGCTGCGCTACCTCGCGGACGAGGGCCCGTCCGTCGGCGTCCATCTGATGATGGTCGCCGACCGCGAGGAGTCCGCCGGGTACGGGCCGCTGCTCGACCCGCTGTGGCGTTCCCTGCTGCGCCTGACCCCGGTGGCCGACGACCACCTCGCGGACCCCTGGGTCGGGCACGCCTGGACGTACGAGCCGCCGCTCCCGCCGCCCGGCAGCCAGGTGCTCCAGCAGGTGCTCACCCAGGTCGCCGCGGCCCGCCGCACCGGGCGCGGGTGACCGCCGCCCCTTTGCGCCAAGCCCTCGTAAAGTGGCTGTGACCAGCCTTTTTGGCGTTTCTTTTGCAATTCTCTTTACTGTTCCTTGGTGATTGGGGTACTGTTCTTCGTACGGAGGGGAGTACTCCCTGTCTGCTGCGGCGTACCCGTCAATACGGATCAGGCCAGATCCCGGGGCGTCGGCCCGCGGGCTCCGGACGCGTCGGGCGCGTCCGAGGCCCAGGGTGGAAGAGACCTCCGGCAGCGACGACGCTGACATCCGTTGTGTTACGTACTGCCGGAGGCGTAGTGGAAGTTTCCCTGACCCTGTGGGTCCTCACCGTCGTGGGCCTCGCCGCCCTGATTGCGGTCGACTTCTTCATCGGGCGCAAGCCGCACGATGTGTCGATCAAGGAAGCGGGCACCTGGACGGCCGTCTGGATCGCGCTGGCCTGTCTCTTCGGGCTCGGCCTGCTCGTCTTCGGCGGCGGCCAGCCCGCCGGCGAGTTCTTCGCCGGCTTCATCACCGAGAAGTCGCTGAGCGTCGACAACCTCTTCGTCTTCGTCCTGATCATGGCGAAGTTCGCCGTGCCCTCGCAGTACCAGCAGCGGGTGCTGCTCATCGGCGTCCTCATAGCCCTGATCCTGCGGGCGGTCTTCATCGCGGCCGGTGCCGCGATCATCGCCAGCTTCTCCTGGGTCTTCTACCTCTTCGGCGCCTTCCTCATCTACACCGCCTGGAAGCTCATCCAGGAGGCGCGGGCCGAGGAGGACGACGAGGAGTACGAGGAGAACAAGCTGCTCAAGGCGGCCGAGCGCCGTTTCGGCGTCGCCGACCGCTACCACGGCACCAAGCTGTGGATCCAGCAGAACGGCAAGCGGGTCATGACCCCGATGCTGGTCGTGATGCTCGCGATCGGCACCACGGACGTGCTCTTCGCGCTCGACTCGATCCCGGCGATCTTCGGCCTGACCCAGGACCCGTACATCGTCTTCACGGCCAACGCGTTCGCCCTGATGGGTCTGCGCCAGCTGTACTTCCTCCTCGGCGGCCTGCTGAAGAAGCTGGTCCACCTCTCCTACGGCCTGTCGATCATCCTCGGCTTCATCGGTGTGAAGCTGGTCCTGCACGCCCTGCACGAGTCCGGGGTCCACGTCCCGGAGATCAGCATTCCGGTCTCGCTCGGCGTGATCTGCGCGGTCCTGATCGTCACCACGATCACCAGCCTGAGGGCGTCCCGGAAGCAGGCGGCGGCCGAGGCGGCGGATGCGCGAGGCGAGGACGCCGCGAAGGACAGCGTCGAGGCCTGATCCTCCCCTTCGGAAGCCGGAAGCCGGAAGCCGGAAGCCGGAAGCCGGAAGCCGGAAGCCGGAAGCCGGACTCCGCGGCACCGGGAGTGGCGAGCGGCACAGCGCCGGCCGCACCTCCCGGTGCTCGCGCGTCCGCGGCCCGCGTTCCCGCCCGGGAACGCCCCGGCGGGCGGCAGCACGCGTGACGGACACGAAGACCACCGGTCGTCCGAACGGATCAGTCCCTTCGCTGCCGGGTTCCGCACGGACGAGAACCCGCACGGGACAGGCGGCCGCCCCCACCGCAGCGGTGCGGCCGAGCGCAGGCCGTGCTGCCGGGAGCGGACCCCGGACGGCCGGAGTGCGGGACCCGACCGCCTCTGCGACGATCGCCGCATGGTCACTCGGCCCAGGGCGCTCATGGCGCAGTGGACGACCGCCGTGCCCGTGGCCGCGGTCGTCCTGCTGGTCCTCGTCTGGGGACGCGATCTGCCCGGCGTCGTCGTCGCGCTGGCGACGGTCGTCCTCGCCGGGGCGGTCCTGGCGGCGGTCCACCACGCCGAGGTGGTGGCGCACCGGGTCGGCGAGCCCTTCGGCTCCCTGGTCCTCGCCGTCGCCGTCACGATCATCGAGGTGGCCCTGATCGTCACGCTGATGGCGGACGGCGGGGACAAGAGTTCCACGCTGGCCCGGGACACCGTCTTCGCGGCCGTGATGATCACCTGCAACGGAGTGGTCGGCGTCAGCCTCCTGGTCGCCTCCCTGCGCCACCGCACGGCCGTCTTCAACCCGGAGGGCACCGGTGCCGCTCTCGCGACGGTCGCGACCCTCGCCACCCTCAGCCTGGTACTGCCGACGTTCACCACGAGCAAACCGGGCCCGGAGTTCTCCACGGTGCAGCTGACCTTCGCGGCGCTCTCCTCACTCGTCCTGTACGGCCTGTTCATCGCCACCCTGACCGTCCGGCACCGCGACTACTTCCTGCCCGTCACCCGGCAGGGCCACGCGATCACCGCGGAGGACCACGCCGACGCACCGTCCACCCGCACCGCCCTGATCAGCCTCGGACTGCTGGGCCTCGCCCTGATCGGCGTGGTCGGCCTGGCGAAAGGAGTCTCGCCCACCATCGAGGACGGGGTGGAGGCCGCCGGGCTGCCCCACGCCGTCGTCGGCGTGATCATCGCCCTGCTGGTGCTGCTGCCCGAGACCATCGCCGCGCTGCGCGCCGCCCGCCGTGACCGGGTGCAGACCAGCCTGAACCTCGCGCTCGGTTCGTCGATGGCCAGTATCGGCCTGACCATCCCCGCGGTCGCCCTGGCCTCCGTATGGCTCTCCGGCCCCCTCGTCCTCGGTCTGAGCGCCACCCACATGGTGCTGCTGGCCCTGACCGTGGTGGTCGCCTCCCTGACGGTCGTACCGGGCCGCGCCACGCCCCTGCAAGGCGGCGTCCACCTGGTGCTGTTCGCCGCCTACCTGGAACTCGCGATCAACCCCTAGCCGGGAGCGGGCCACCGGGAACCCGGGCCGGCCGCGCCCTCGTCAGCCTGGGGCGGGCTGCTCCGCCATCACCGGTGCCGGGCGCGTCTCGGGCAGCAGCGCGAAGCAGCCCAGGCTGATCAGGGCGAGGACGGTCAGGTACGCCGCCACGCCCCAGGGCACCCGTCCGCCCTGCTCGGCCAGGGCCGTCGCCACGATCGGGGTGAGCGCTCCCCCGAGGACACCGCCGAGGTTGTAGCCGACCGCGGCGCCCGTGCAGCGCACCCGGGGCTCGTACAGCTCTGGCAGATAGGCGGCGATCACCGCGAACATCGTGATGAACGCGAGCATCGCGCCCAGGAAACCGAGGAACATCGGCAGCGGCGCGCCCGTCGCCAGCAGCGCGACCATCGGGAACATCCACAGGGCCGCGGCCGCGCACCCGGCCAGGCACAGCGGCCGCCGGCCGTAGCGGTCGCCCAGCAGCGCCGCCAGCGGAGTGAGGGCGCCCTTCACCAGCACCGCGGCCATGATGCAGGTCAGCATGGTGCTGCGCCCCACCCCGAGCCGCTCCGTCGCGTACGCCAGGGACCAGGTGGTCACGGCGTAGAAGATCGCGTATCCGACCGCGAGCGCCCCGGCGGTCAGCAGGACGAGCCGCCAGTGGTCGCGCACCACCTCCACGAGCGGCACGCGCGCGTGGTCGTCGAGTTCCAGGAAGCGGGGGCTCTCGGCGAGCGACGACCGCAGCCACAGCCCCGCCAGGGCCAGCACGCCCGCGGCCCAGAACGGCACCCGCCACCCCCACTGGGCGAACTGTGCGTCGGACAGCGTCGCCGACAGCGCCAGCATCACCCCGTTGGCGACCAGGAAGCCGACCGCGGGCCCGATCTGGGGGAAACTCGACCACAGCCCGCGCCGGCCGGCGGGCGCGTGCTCCACGGTCAGCAGCACGGCCCCGCCCCATTCCCCGCCGAGCCCCAGCCCCTGCAGGAACCGCAGGAGCACGAGCAGCAGGGGAGCGGTCAGGCCGATCGTCCCGTACGTCGGCAGGAAGCCGACCGCGACCGTGGAGGCGCCCGTCAGCAGCAGCGACGCGACCAGCACCGGCCGCCGCCCGTGCCGGTCCCCGATGTGCCCGAACAGCACCGACCCCAGCGGCCGGGCCACGAACCCCACCCCGAACGCGGCGAAGGCGGCCAGCGTCCCCGCCACCGGCGAGAACGTCGGGAAGAACAGCGGCCCCAGGACCAGCGCCGCCGCGGTCCCGTAGACGAAGAAGTCGTAGAACTCGATCGCCGTCCCGGCGAGCGACGCGGCGGCGAGCCGCGGCATGGAGGGTGCCCTCACAGCACGTACATCGTTCACGCCGCGACAACTACCCACGGTGATGGCGGGTTACGGGGCGCACAGGGGTGGCGCAAGGGTCGCGCGGGGCGGCATATGACGGTGATGCGCCGGTCCGTACGCGACGGTGGCGCGACGGCCCGTACGTGATGATGATGCGCCGGTCAGTACGTGACGGTGATGCGCAGGGCGGGGCCGTCCACGCGGATGACGCCCCCGTGGAGGAGGACGAACTGCGGATCGGTGTGCCCGAGGTCCACGTCGAAGACGATCATGGTGTCCGGAGCGTAGGCCCGCAGGGCCCGCAGCACGGCCTCGCGCTGCTCGGCCGCGTAACGGGCGGCCTCCTCGGGGCTGTGGGGGCGCTCGAAGAACCACGTCTTGGGCCGGCCCGTCAGCAGCGCCGGGAAGCGCCGGAGCAGACCGCGCTCGCCCGTCTTCCGCAGGGTGCGGAAGACCTCGGCGGCGCTCGGCATCTCCTCCGACGTCTCCAGGAGCGGTCGCCCGGCGAGGGCTTGGGCGGGTGCGAGGGTGTCGTCATGACGGGAGGGCAGGGCCGGCCGGCCCGCCGGGGCACCGTGATAAACCGGGTCGAGCAGCGGCCGTCGTACGCGCCGCCCGACCCTCGAACGGACCGGAGGAACCGTGCCCCGCACCCTGGCCAACGCCCCGATCATGATCCTCAACGGACCCAATCTGAACCTGCTCGGCCGGCGCCAGCCGGAGATCTACGGCTCCGACACCCTCGCCGACGTCGAGGCGATGTGCGCCAAGACGGCGGCCGCGCACGGCGGCACGGTGGACTTCCGCCAGTCCAACCACGAGGGCGAACTGGTCGACTGGATCCACGAGGCACGGCTGAACCACTGCGGCATCGTGATCAACCCGGCCGCCTACTCGCACACGTCCGTCGCGATCCTGGACGCGCTCAACACCTGCGACGGGCTGCCGGTGGTGGAGGTCCACATCTCCAACATCCACCAGCGGGAGTCGTTCCGGCACCACTCGTACGTCTCGCTGCGCGCCGACGGGGTCATCGCCGGGTGCGGGACGCAGGGCTACGTCTTCGGCGTGGAGCGGGTCGTGGCACTGGTGGGGGCGGCACAGGCCGAGGCGTGAGCCGGGCCCGGTTCCCGGCCTCCGCCGCCGGGACCGCCCCCCACGCGCGTGTGCCCGCTCACCAGCCGCGTTCGCGCCACTCCGGCAGATGCGGGCGTTCCGCGCCCAGGGTGGTGTCGTTGCCGTGTCCCGGGTAGATCCACGACTCGTCCGGGAGGACGTCGAAGATCTTCGTCTCCACGTCGTGGATCAGGCTGGCGAAGGCCCTGGGGTCCTTGTGGGTGTTGCCCACGCCGCCCGGGAAGAGGCAGTCCCCCGTGAAGACGTGGGGGTGCCCGTGCGGGTCGTCGTAGACGAGGACGATGGAGCCCGGCGTGTGCCCGACCAGATGGCGCGCGGTCAGCTCCACCTGTCCCACCCGGATGGTGTCGCCGTCGTCGACCAGGACGTCGGTCGGCACGGGGATGCCCTCGGCGTCGTGGCGGCCCGCGTAGGTGCGGGCGCCGGTGGCGGCGACGACCTCGGCGAGCGCCTGCCAGTGGTCGCCGTGGCGGTGGGTGGTGACGACGGACGCGATGCCGTCGCCGCCGATCATGCCCAGCAGGGTCCCGGCGTCGTTGGCGGCGTCGATCAGCAGCTGCTCGTCCGTGGCCCGGCAACGCAGCAGATAGGCGTTGTTGTCCATCGGGCCGACCGCGATCTTGGTGATCATCAGGTCCTTGAGCTCGTGCACGTCGGCGGGCCCGCCGACCCTCACCTCTCCGCTGTACGTCATGGCGGCCAGCCTAGTCGCGGCAGGCCCCGGCAGGAGCCCCGCCGGGGTCGCGCCTGCAGCGGGGGGAGTACGCCTACAGCGGGGGGAGCGCCGGGAGCGGGCCGCCCGTCACCGTCAGCCCCGCTCCGTCGCGGCGTCCGGCGAGCCAGCCGAGCAGGTCCGCCCCGCTCCCGGTGACGGTGACCGCGGGGGTGTCCGCCTCCCGGCCCGTGCTCCACGCGCGCGTGCCGTCGGTGAGGCGGACGGGCGGCACGTCCGGGTGGCCGGTGAACCGCTCGGCGAGGAAGGCGGTCTCCCGCTCGGCGAACTCCGCCGGGAGGTCCTCCAGCTCGTAGCCGATGCCGAGGTCCACGTGGTGCAGCTCCACCTCCACCCAGCGCCGGAACGGCACGCGGGAGGCGGAGTCGGTGACCCCGTTGCGCAGCGCCACCGTGCGGGACCAGTCCGCCGGGACGGCACCGGCGGCCTGGAAGCGGGCCGCGCTCTCGCGCAGGTCGGCGAGGTGGACGTCGAGGGGGCGCGGGGCGTCCCGCTCGATGTCGGCGTCCCGGACCTCGCCGGAGGCGTACATGGGGCGCCCTTCGAGGACGTTCACCAGCGCGTCCGCGTTGCGGGCGAGATGGGCGAGGACGTGACCCCGGCTCCAGCCCGGCAGCCGTGACGGCTCCGTCACAGACGCGTTGTCCAGTTTGCCGACCGCGGTGAGCAGCCGCTCGGTAGCGTCACGTACAGCCGCCAGGTCATGCGCGTGATCCATCATGGTCCTGACCCTAGACCGCGCCACTCCTTCGGGTGAAGCGGGCGGACCGTCCCCGTAAATCGAATGCACGTGCTATATGGTCGAGTGCGGCGTCGGGCATGCTGGATGGCCGGGGGTTGTTGGCAACCCGTGAATCCGACCGGCGTTGTCAGTGGCTCCCCCTAGTCTGAGAAAGCACGGGGGCCCCGCCCCTGTCACTTCTCCCGAAGAAAGGTGCGGACCGGCGTGGCCGACCGTCTCATCGTCCGTGGCGCGCGCGAGCACAATCTGAAGAACGTCTCGCTCGACCTGCCGCGTGACTCGCTCATCGTCTTCACGGGTCTGTCCGGGTCGGGCAAGTCCTCCCTGGCCTTCGACACGATCTTCGCCGAGGGCCAGCGGCGCTACGTGGAGTCGCTCTCCTCCTACGCCCGGCAGTTCCTCGGCCAGATGGACAAGCCGGACGTCGACTTCATCGAGGGCCTCTCCCCGGCGGTCTCCATCGACCAGAAGTCGACCTCGCGCAATCCGCGCTCCACGGTCGGCACCATCACCGAGGTCTACGACTACCTCCGCCTGCTCTTCGCGCGCATCGGCAAGCCGCACTGCCCCGAGTGCGGCCGGCCCATCTCGCGCCAGTCGCCGCAGGCCATCGTCGACAAGGTCCTGGAGCTGCCCGAGGGCAGCCGCTTCCAGGTGCTCTCGCCCCTGGTGCGCGAGCGCAAGGGCGAGTTCGTCGACCTCTTCGCCGACCTCCAGACCAAGGGCTACTCCCGCGCGCGCGTGGACGGCGAGACGATCCAGCTCTCCCAGCCGCCCACGCTGAAGAAGCAGGAGAAGCACACCATCGAGGTGGTCGTCGACCGCCTCACGGTGAAGGACTCCGCCAAGCGCCGCCTCACCGACTCCGTGGAGACCGCCCTCGGCCTGTCGGGCGGCATGGTCGTGCTCGACTTCGTCGACCTCCCCGAGGACGACCCCGAGCGCGAGCGCATGTACTCGGAGCACCTGTACTGCCCGTACGACGACCTCTCCTTCGAGGAGCTGGAGCCCCGCTCCTTCTCCTTCAACTCGCCCTTCGGCGCCTGCCCCGACTGCACCGGCATCGGCACGCGCATGGAGGTCGACCCGGAGCTGATCGTCCCGGACCCGGACAAGTCCCTCGACGAGGGCGCCATCCACCCCTGGTCGCACGGGCACACCAAGGACTACTTCGGCCGCCTGATCGGCGCCCTCGCCGACGCGCTCGGCTTCCGCACGGACATCCCCTTCGCGGGCCTGCCGCAGCGCGCCAAGAAGGCCCTGCTCCATGGCCACAAGACGCAGGTCGAGGTCCGCTACCGCAACCGGTACGGCCGCGAGCGCCGCTACACCACGGCCTTCGAGGGCGCCGTCCCCTTCGTCAAGCGCCGGCACAGCGAGGCCGAGTCGGACGCCAGCCGGGAGCGCTTCGAGGGCTACATGCGCGAGGTGCCCTGCCCCACCTGTGAGGGCACGCGCCTCAAGCCCGTCGTCCTCGCGGTCACCATCGAGGGCAGGTCGATCGCCGAGGTCTCCGCGATGTCGATCAGCGACTGCGCGGACTTCCTGGGCGAGCTGAAGCTGAGCGACCGCGACAAGAAGATCGCCGAGCGCGTGCTGAAGGAGGTCAACGAGCGGCTGCGGTTCCTGGTCGACGTCGGCCTGGACTACCTCTCGCTGAACCGCGCGGCCGGCACGCTCTCCGGCGGCGAGGCCCAGCGCATCCGCCTGGCCACCCAGATCGGCTCCGGCCTCGTCGGCGTCCTGTACGTCCTCGACGAGCCGTCCATCGGCCTGCACCAGCGCGACAACCACCGGCTGATCGAGACCCTGGTCCGGCTCCGCGACATGGGCAACACGCTCATCGTCGTCGAACACGACGAGGACACCATCAAGACCGCCGACTGGGTCGTCGACATCGGCCCCGGCGCCGGCGAACACGGCGGCAAGGTCGTGCACAGCGGCTCCCTGAAGGAGCTGCTCGCCAACAGCGAGTCGCAGACCGGCCTGTACCTGTCCGGCAGGAAGTCCATCCCGCTGCCCGGCACCCGGCGCCCGGTCGACCCGTCCCGCCGGCTCACCGTGCACGGCGCCCGCGAGAACAACCTGAAGGACATCGACGTGTCCTTCCCGCTGGGCGTCTTCACCGCCGTCACGGGCGTGTCCGGATCCGGCAAGTCGACCCTGGTCAACGACATCCTGTACACGCACCTGGCCCGCGAGCTGAACGGCGCGAGGAACGTGCCCGGCCGGCACACGCGCGTGGACGGCGACGACCTCGTCGACAAGGTCGTCCACGTCGACCAGTCGCCCATCGGCCGCACCCCGCGGTCGAACCCGGCGACGTACACCGGCGTCTTCGACCACATCCGCAAGCTGTTCGCCGAGACGACCGAGGCCAAGGTCCGGGGCTACATGCCCGGCCGGTTCTCCTTCAACGTCAAGGGCGGCCGCTGCGAGAACTGCGCGGGCGACGGCACGATCAAGATCGAGATGAACTTCCTCCCGGACGTGTACGTCCCGTGCGAGGTCTGCCACGGCGCCCGGTACAACCGGGAGACCCTGGAGGTCCACTACAAGGGCAAGTCCATCGCCGACGTCCTGAACATGCCGATCGAGGAGGCCATGGACTTCTTCGAGGCCGTCCCGGCGATCTCCCGCCACCTCAGGACGCTGAACGACGTCGGTCTCGGCTACGTCCGGCTCGGCCAGTCCGCGACCACGCTGTCCGGCGGTGAGGCGCAGCGCGTGAAGCTCGCCAGCGAGCTGCAGCGCCGCTCCACCGGACGCACGGTCTACGTCCTGGACGAGCCGACCACCGGTCTGCACTTCGAGGACATCAGCAAGCTGCTGACGGTCCTGTCCGGCCTGGTCGACAAGGGCAACACGGTCATCGTCATCGAGCACAACCTCGACGTGATCAAGACCGCCGACTGGATCGTCGACATGGGCCCCGAGGGCGGCGCCGGTGGTGGCCTGGTGGTCGCCGAGGGCACGCCCGAGCAGGTCGCCGGCGTTCCGGCCAGCCACACGGGCAAGTTTCTGCGGGAGATTCTGGAGCCGGAGAAGATCAGCGACGCCGCACGTTCGGCAAAGGTGCCGGCGAAGAAAACCGCCAGCCGCCGAAAGGCGACGGCCAAGCGATAGAGGCAGGCGGCCAAGGGCCGCCGGTGCACCCCCGCACGGGCGGGGACGGATGCGCTCAGCGCCAAGGATCTCCCGGAGGAACGGACCACCCCCGCTGCGGCGGGGAAGCTCAGCGCGCCTGCCGCATGGCCAACACTGACGACGGGCGAAAAGTCACGGTGCTCCACGGCAACTCCCCGTGGAGCACCGCGCGTTGGCACGGCTCAGGCGTCCTTCGGTTCCACGAACTGCATGTCCAGCTGGATCTTCACGACCTCGCCGAGCAGGCCGGGAGCGAAGTCCAGCCCGAACTCACTGCGCCGGATCTCGCCCGTCGCCTCGAACCCGGCGTGCCGGCTGCCGTCCATGGGCACGTCCACCAGCCCGCCGAACTCCACGGCGAGCGTCACCGGCCGCGTCACGTCGCCGATCGTCAGCTCGCCCTCCATGGTCCAGTCCTCGCCCTCGCCCGACACCCGGGTCGAACGGAAGACCATCGTCGGGCGCCTCTCCACGTCGAGCAGGCCGGAGGCGCGGACATGCGCGTCCCGGTCGGGGTTCCCGGTGTCGATCGACGCCAGGTCGATCGTCGCGGTCACCCGGACCTCGTCGGCCGTCCGGCCGACGTACAGCCCGGCCTCCACGCCGGTGAAACGGCCCCGCACCTTGGCGATGCCCAGATGGCGGACGGTGAAGTTCGCGGCGGAGTGCAGCGGGTCCAGCGTCCAGTGTCCCGGGGCGAG
The DNA here is from genome assembly GCF_040628835.1 of Streptomyces sp. NPDC006134. Taxonomy (NCBI): domain Bacteria; kingdom Bacillati; phylum Actinomycetota; class Actinomycetes; order Kitasatosporales; family Streptomycetaceae; genus Streptomyces; species Streptomyces sp. NPDC006134. The sequence goes on from NZ_JBEXTV010000011.1 coordinate 64,318, forward strand.
GGGCAGCGCGGTGGCGGCGGTGCCGGCGGCGGTGGAAGCGATGTCATGCGTCGTCATGCCCACCACCCTGCGCGCCCCGCACCGCACGAGGGAGACCGCGTCGAGCGTGGTAGTGACAGGGCCACCCTCCGGCACGCGCGCGTTGGTACGTTCGGCCCGTGAGCGACAACGAGTTGGGCACCTTCCTGCGCACCTGGCGCGAAGCCGTCACCCCGGCCGAGGTGGGGCTGTCGGCCGGCCCCCGCCGCCGTACCCCGGGCCTGCGCCGCGCCGAACTGGCCACGCTCGCCGGCATCAGCGTCGAGTACCTCACCCGTCTCGAACAGGGCCGCGACCGCAACCCGTCCGCCCAGGTGCTCGGCGCCCTCGCCGACGCGCTGCACCTGTCCCTGCGGGACCGGATGCTGCTGCGCCGCCTGACCAAGGAGGCCGACGGCGGCGACCCGCTGGTGTGCGCGGCGGCCCCGCCGCTCAGCCGCACGGCGCGCCCCACCGTCCGGGCCGTACTGGACCGCCTGGAACCCGCCCCCGCCGTGGTCCTGAACTGGATCGGCGACGTCATCGCCCACACCGAGGGCTACGCGCGGCTGGCCGGTCCGATCGGTCTGCTCGACGGCGAGCGGCCCAACCTGCTCCGGTACGTGTTCACCGACGTGCGGGCCCGTGACGCCTACCGGGACTGGGACCGGGTGGCCGACGACCTGGTCGCCCGGCTCCGGCACGACGTCCCCCTGCGGGACCCGTACGTCGCCGAGCTGGCCGACGAGCTGTCGGTGACGGCGGGGGCGGAGTTCACCCGCCGGTTCGCCGACCTCGCCATGACACCGCGCCGCGTCGTCGCCCAGACCGTCGAGCACCCGGAGGCCGGCCCGCTGCGGCTGCTGTACGAGACGCTGGCCCTCCCCGACGACGGCCAGCGGATCGTCGTCCACCTCCCCGCGGACGACGCCACGGCCGCCGCCCTGGACCGCCTCGACGGCCGCCGCCCCGGCGCCCTGCGCGCCGTACGCCTGACCGGCTGAACCGCCGCGCGGCCGTCACGCCCGCTCCCCGTGGGCGTGCGTGCGGGCCGCCCGGTCGGCCCGCACGGTACGGCTGTCACGCCCGCACCTCGTGGGCGTGCGTGCCGGACCGGTCGGCCCGCACCGTAGGGCCGTCACGCCCGCAGTTCGTGGGCGTACGGCGGTTCCGCGCCCGCGCGCGAGCAGGTGACGGCCGCCGCGCGTGCCGCGAACCCCAGCAGCCCCGCCCAGTCCCGCGGGCCCAGCGCGGCCAGCGCCCGCGCACTGAGGGCGTCCCGCTCCGCCAGCCCGTGCAGCAGCGCCGCGTTCACCGTGTCGCCCGCGCCGATGGTGTCGGCCACCTCGACCCGCTCGCCCGGCACCTCGTACACGCCGCCGTCACGGGTGTGGGCGGTCAGCCCGTCCCCGCCCCGGGTGACCACGACCGCCGCCGGACCGGCCGCCAGCCACTCCCGCGGGGTGCCGCCGAGCCACTCGGCGTCCTCCGCGGACAGCTTCAGCAGCGACACCGACGGCAGCCAGCTCTCGAACCGGGCCCGGTAGGCGTCCGGGTCCGGGATCAGCCCCGCCCGGATGTTCGGGTCCAGCGCCGTGAACAGCCCCCGTGCCGCCGCGTCGCGCAGGAGTTCCTCGTACGCGCTCGCCCCCGGCTCCAGCACCAGTGAGCAGGTGCCGAAGGAGACCGCCCGGGTGCCGGGCGGCAGCGCGTCGGGCGTCCGGAACAGCCGGTCCGCCGTCCCCTCGACGTAGAAGGAGTACGCGGCCGAGCCGTCCGCGCCGACCGAGGCGACGGCGAGCGTCGTCGGCTCGTCCCCGCGCTGCACCGGCGACACGTCCACGCCGGTCGCGCGCAGCCGGTCCAGCAGCGCCTCGCCGAAGGCGTCGTACGACACCCGGGAGCAGAAGGCGGTGGGGGAGCCGAGGCGTCCCAGCGCCACGGCCGTGTTGTACGGGCCGCCGCCGAGCGCCGGTGTCAGCGCGGCGAGCGCGCCCGTGCCCCGCGGTACCAGGTCGATCAGTGCCTCACCGGCGACGACGATCACGGAGGGTCCTTTCCGGAAGCGGTGTGGGGGCTTCGCCGGGGACGACCGGGGAAGCCCGCACGCGGACGGTGGACTATGGCATACCGGAGCCGCACGGTCCGGCCCCAGGCCCCGGCCTCCGTACCTCTGTGCCTCCGGCGCCTTCGCGACCCGCCCCCACCGGCCCCGGACACCGCCGGTATGGTCGGCGTGCACCACCGACCGACCAGTGGAGACCCTGATGCCCGGCCGACCCTCCGCGAGCCGCCGTACCCTCCTGCGCGGAGTCGCCCTCACCCCCGTCGCCGGGCTCGGCGCCGCCGCCTGCTCACCCGGGGACGCGGGGCCCGCGCGGCCGACCGCGCCCGTCGACCTCGGGGACGAGAAGGAGGTCGCCCCGGGGAGCGCCACGCTGTACCGGGACCACAACGTGGTCGTCAGCCGGGACGGGGACGGCTCCCTGAAGGCCTACAGCACGGTCTGCACGCACGCGGGGTGCCCGATCAACAAGCTGAAGGGCACCACTCTGGTCTGTCCCTGCCACGGCAGCGAGTTCGACGCCCGGACCGGCGAGGTGCTCCAGGCCCCGGCCACGGCGCCGCTGAAGGAGTTGCCGGTGCGGGCCGAGAACGGCAGGATCGTCGCAGGCCCGGAAGCCTGAGCAGACGCACCGCCACACGCGGGGACCTCCGGGGGGACCGCCGGGAGCCAGGGACCCGGCAGCCGTGATCCACGGCCTCGCCGGCGCCGTCCACGGCACCGCCGGAGTGTCGGTCCCCGCCAGTAGGGTGTGAGACATGGCCGACCCCTCCAGCTACCGCCCCAGGCCCGGTGAGATCCCGGACTCCCCCGGGGTGTACCGGTTCCGTGACGAGCACCGCCGGGTGATCTACGTCGGAAAGGCGAAGAGCCTGCGCCAGCGCCTGGCGAACTACTTCCAGGACCTGGCGAACCTCCACCCGCGCACCCGCACCATGGTCACCACGGCCGCGTCCGTGGAGTGGACCGTGGTGTCCACGGAGGTCGAGGCGCTCCAGCTGGAGTACTCCTGGATCAAGGAGTACGACCCCCGGTTCAACGTCAAGTACCGCGACGACAAGAGCTACCCCTACCTCGCGGTGACGATGAACGAGGAGTTCCCGCGCGTGCAGGTGATGCGCGGCCACAAGAAGAAGGGCGTGCGCTACTTCGGGCCGTACGGGCACGCGTGGGCGATCCGCGACACGGTCGACCTGCTGCTGCGCGTCTTCCCGGTGCGCACCTGCTCGGCCGGCGTCTTCAGGAACGCCGCCCGCACCGGCCGCCCCTGCCTGCTCGGCTACATCGGCAAGTGCTCCGCGCCCTGTGTGGAGCGGGTCAGCGCCGAGGAGCACCGCGAGCTCGCCGAGGAGTTCTGCGACTTCATGGCCGGCCGCACCGGGACGTACATCCGGCGCTTGGAGCAGCGGATGACCGAGGCCGCCGAGGAGATGGAGTACGAGCGGGCGGCCCGGCTGCGCGACGACATCGGGGCCCTGAAGAAGGCCATGGAGAAGAACGCGGTCGTGCTCGCCGACGCCACCGACGCCGACCTGATCGCCGTCGCGGAGGACGAGCTGGAGGCCGCCGTCCAGATCTTCCACGTGCGCGGCGGACGCGTGCGCGGCCAGCGCGGCTGGGTGACCGACAAGGTGGAGGAGATCACCACCGGCGCCCTGGTCGAGCACGCCCTCCAGCAGCTGTACGGCGAGGAGACCGGCGACGCCGTGCCCAAGGAGGTGCTGGTCCCCGCCCTGCCCGACCCGGTGGAGCCGGTACAGGAGTGGCTCGCCGGGCGCCGCGGGTCCCAGGTCTCCCTGCGCATCCCGCAGCGCGGCGACAAGAAGGCCCTCATGGAGACCGTGCAGCGCAACGCCCAGCAGGCGCTCGCCCTGCACAAGACCAAGCGCGCCTCCGACCTGACCACGCGCTCGCGCGCCCTGGAGGAGATCGCCGACGCCCTCGGCCTGGACAGCGCGCCCCTGAGGATCGAGTGCTACGACGTCTCGCACCTCCAGGGGGACGACGTGGTGGCGTCCATGGTGGTCTTCGAGGACGGGCTGGCCCGCAAGAGCGAGTACCGCCGCTTCCAGATCAAGGGTTTCCGGGGACAGGACGACGTCCGGTCCATGCACGAGGTGATCACCCGCCGCTTCCGCCGCTACCTCGCCGAGAAGGAGAGGACGGGGGAGTGGGCGGACGGGGAGGAGACCGGCGACGGCCCCGGGGAGGAGCTCAAGGACGAGCTCAAGGGTGAGTTCAAGGACGGCCTCAAGGACGAGGAGGGCCGTCCCCGGCGTTTCGCGTACCCGCCGCAGCTCGTCGTCGTCGACGGCGGCCGGCCCCAGGTGGCCGCCGCCCAGCGGGCCCTGGACGAGCTGGGCATCGACGACATCGCCGTGTGCGGTCTCGCCAAGCGCCTGGAGGAGGTCTGGCTGCCCGCCGAGGACGACCCGGTGGTCCTGCCCCGCACCAGCGAGGGCCTGTACCTGCTCCAGCGCGTCCGCGACGAGGCCCACCGCTTCGCGATCACCTACCAGCGCAGCAAGCGCGCCAAGCGCTTCCGCGCCGGTCCCCTGGACGAGGTGCCCGGCCTGGGCGAGACCCGCAAACAGGCGCTGATCAAGCACTTCGGTTCGGTGAAGAAGCTGCGGTCCGCGACGATCGACCAGATCTGCGAGGTACCCGGCATAGGCAGGAAGACGGCCGAAACCGTCGCCGCGGCCCTCGCCCGGGCGGCCCCGGCCGCGCCCGCCGTGAACACGGCGACCGGAGAGATCATGGAAGACGAGGACGGGGCACCCGGGACGACGGCGGGTGCTCCGGGGGAACCCGTGACCGCGGGTGCCCCGGACGAACGACGGGGGCAGGAGAGATGACCGAGCACGACACCCGGTCCGCGGCTCAGCGGGACCGGGCCCACCAGCAGACGGACGAGGACCCCGCCGAGCGGGCGGCCTCCGCCGGCCAGCGCCACGACCAGCACCACGACAACGGAGCACAGGTGAGTACGGGCAAGGAAACAGCCGGGGCCCCCGAGGCGGCCATCCCCGAGCTGGTGATCATCTCCGGCATGTCCGGGGCCGGCCGCTCCACGGCCGCCAAGTGTCTGGAGGACCTGGGCTGGTTCGTCGTCGACAACCTCCCGCCCGCGCTGATCCCCACCATGGTGGAGCTCGGCGCCCGCTCCCAGGGCAACGTCGCCCGGATCGCGGTCGTCGTCGACGTCCGCGGCCGCCGCTTCTTCGACAACCTGCGCGAGTCCCTCGCCGACCTCGACGCCCGCGGCGTCACCCGGCGGATCGTCTTCCTGGAGTCCTCCGACGAGGCCCTGGTCCGCCGCTTCGAGTCGGTGCGCCGCCCGCACCCCCTCCAGGGCGACGGCCGCATCGTCGACGGCATCGCCGCCGAGCGGGAGCTGCTGCGCGAGCTGCGCGGCGACGCCGACCTGGTGATCGACACCTCCAGCCTCAACGTGCACGAGCTGCGCGCCAAGATGGACGCCCAGTTCGCCGGCGAGGAGGAGCCCGAGCTGCGGGCCACCGTGATGTCCTTCGGCTACAAGTACGGCCTGCCCGTCGACGCCGACCTGGTCGTCGACTGCCGCTTCCTGCCCAACCCCCACTGGGTCCCGGAGCTGCGCCCGTACACCGGCCTCAACGAGGAGGTGTCGGGATATGTCTTCAACCAGCCCGGCGCCAAGGAGTTCCTCGACCGGTACACCGAGCTGCTCCAGCTCGTTGCCACGGGCTACCGTCGTGAGGGCAAGCGCTATGTGACCATCGCCGTCGGCTGCACCGGCGGCAAGCACCGCTCCGTCGCCATGTCCGAGAAGCTCGCCGGGCGGCTCGCCGCCGAGGGTGTGGAGACGGTGGTCGTACACCGGGACATGGGACGGGAATGACAGGACGTACTCCGCGGCTGAGCAGGCTGCGCCGGGTGGTGCCCGAGGGGCGGGGGGGACGCGGGGGCCGCCCCGCGGAGTCCCGGGGCGGCAAACCGCGCCGCCGGGGCACCCAGCCCAAGGTCGTCGCCCTCGGCGGCGGCATGGGCCTGTCCGCCTCGCTCGCCGCGCTGCGCCGGATCACCGGCGACCTCACCGCCGTCGTCACCGTGGCCGACGACGGCGGCTCCAGCGGGCGCCTCCGTGACGAGCTGGGCGTGCTGCCGCCCGGCGACCTGCGCAAGGCGCTGGCCGCGCTGTGCGGGGACGACGACTGGGGCCAGACCTGGGCCCGCGTCATCCAGCACCGCTTCCAGTCCAAGGGCGAGATGCACGGCCACGCGGTCGGCAACCTGCTGATCGTCGCCCTGTGGGAGCAGCTCGGCGACCACGTCCAGGCCCTGGACCTGGTCGGCAAGCTGCTCGGCGCACAGGGCCGCGTGCTGCCCATGTCCGCCGTGCCGCTGGAGCTCCAGGCCCTGGTCAAGGGCCACGACCCGGACCGGCCGGAGGAGGTCGGCACCGTACGGGGGCAGGCGACCGTCGCCCTGACCCCGGGCGAGGTGCAGTCCGTGCACCTCGTGCCGCACGACCCGCCCGCCGTCCCCGAGGCCGTCGACGCCGTCCTCGACGCGGACTGGGTCGTCCTCGGCCCCGGCTCCTGGTTCTCCTCCGTCATCCCGCACCTGCTGGTGCCCGAGCTGCTGGACGCGCTCGTCCAGACCAAGGCGCGCCGGGTGCTCTCCTTGAACCTCGCCCCGCAGCCCGGAGAAACCGAGGGCTTCTCCCCGCAGCGTCATTTGGAGGTTTTGGGACGACACGCCCCTAAACTCGCCCTGGACGTGGTGCTGGCCGACGAGGCCGCCGTGCCCGACCGCGACCTGCTGACCGACGCCGCCAAGCGTTTCGGCGCCGCGGTGGAGCTGGCGCCGGTGGCCCGGACCGACGGGACCCCGCGGCACGACCCGGAGCTGCTGGCCGCCGCGTACGACCGTATTTTTCGGATGCATGGAAGGATCGGCCCATGGCGATGACGGCAGCGGTGAAGGACGAGATCTCCCGGCTCCCCGTCACCCGGACCTGCTGCAGAAAGGCGGAGGTATCCGCCGTTCTGCGGTTCGCCGGCGGCCTCCATCTGGTCAGCGGGCGCATCGTGATCGAGGCGGAGCTGGACACCGCGATGGCGGCCCGCCGCCTCAAGCGGGACATCCTGGAGATCTTCGGCCACAGCTCCGAGCTGATCGTGATGGCGCCGGGCGGGCTGCGCCGCGGCTCGCGCTACGTGGTGCGGGTCGTCGCGGGCGGCGACCAGCTGGCCCGCCAGACCGGCCTGGTGGACGGCCGGGGCCGCCCCATCCGCGGGCTGCCCCCGCAGGTGGTCTCGGGGGCCACCTGTGACGCCGAGGCGGCCTGGCGCGGGGCGTTCCTGGCGCACGGCTCGCTCACCGAGCCGGGCCGCTCCTCCTCCCTGGAGGTGACCTGCCCCGGCCCCGAGGCCGCGCTCGCCCTGGTCGGCGCCGCCCGCCGGCTGTCGATCGCCGCCAAGGCCCGCGAGGTGCGCGGCGTGGACCGGGTCGTCGTCCGCGACGGCGACGCGATCGGCGCCCTGCTCACCCGGCTCGGCGCCCACGAGTCGGTGCTGGCCTGGGAGGAGCGCCGGATGCGCCGCGAGGTCCGCGCCACGGCCAACCGGCTCGCCAACTTCGACGACGCCAACCTGCGCCGCTCCGCCCGCGCGGCGGTCGCCGCCGGTGCCCGGGTCCAGCGCGCGCTGGAGATCCTCGGCGACGACGTCCCCGAGCACCTCGCCGCCGCCGGGCGCCTGCGCATGGAGCACAAGCAGGCCTCCCTGGAGGAGCTGGGCGCGCTCGCCGACCCGCCGCTGACCAAGGACGCCGTCGCCGGCCGCATCCGCCGCCTGCTGGCCATGGCGGACAAGCGCGCCGCCGACCTCGGCATCCCCGGCACGGAGGCCAACCTCACCGAGGAACTGGCCGACAACCTCGCCGGCTGACCACCGCGCCCCACCGCCGGTGCCGGCCGCCATACGGGTGGCCGGCACCGGCTTTTCGTGTCGTTCCCGCCTCCTTTTCCGTGTCGTTGACGCGCTCTTGACTCGATCATGAAGTGTCATGAGCCTGGCAACCTGTTCGCTGCCGTGGCGAACCACCGCTAGGGGGGTTCATGAGACACAGAGCGAGATCGATCCTCGCCGTCGGCGCGCTGCTGCTCGGCGGAGCGGGCCTCGCACCCGCCGCCCAGGCCCAGCCCGCGGACTCCGCGGGCCCGGACGCGGAAGAGGTGAGGGTCTTCCGCGCCGACGTCACCAAGAAGCAGGTCCCCCTGCTGCTGGCGGCCGGCCAGGACGGTCACGAACTCGGCGAGCAGGTACCCGACCGGGGTACCGGCACCGTCGAGCTCTACCTCACCGGCCGGCAGGCGGAGAAGCTGGAGAAACAGGGTGTCGACCTCACCGAGCACACCCTGAGCGACCGCGCCGAGGCGCGCGTCGAGGACGCCGCCGAGGGTGTGTTCCGGCCGTACGGCGGCAAGGGCGGCCTGAAGGAGGAGATCCTCCGCACCGCCCAGGACAACCCCGGCCTCACCAAGGTCGTGTCCATCGGCAAGACCGTCCGGGGCCAGGACATCCTCGCCCTGAAACTCACCAAGGGCGCGAAGAAGTCGAAGGACGGCTCCAAGCCCGCCGTGCTGTACCTGTCCAACCAGCACGCGCGCGAGTGGATCACGCCGGAGATGACGCGGCGGCTCCTCCACCACTACCTCGACCGCTACACGACGGACCGGCGCATCAAGAAGATCGTCGACACCACCGAGCTGTGGTTCGTCCTGTCGGCCAACCCCGACGGCTACGACTACACCTTCCGGGGCGACGACACCCGCCTGTGGCGCAAGAACCTGCGGGACGTCAACGGCGACGGCGCCATCACCACCGGCGACGGCGTCGACCTCAACCGCAACTTCGCCTACAAGTGGGGCTACGACGACGAGGGCTCGTCACCCAACCCCACCAGCCAGACCTATCGCGGCGCCGGGCCCAACTCCGAGCCCGAGACCCGGGCGCTGGACGCCTTCCAGAAGCGGATCGGCTTCCAGTACGGCATCAACTACCACTCCGCCGCCGAACTCCTCCTCTACGGCGTCGGCTGGCAGGTCGCCACCCGCACCCCCGACGACGTGCTCTACGAGGCCCTCGCCGGCACCCCGGAGAACTCCGCGATCCCCGGCTACCGCCCGCAGCTCTCCTCCGAGCTGTACACCACCAACGGCGAGGCGGACGGCCACGCGGCCAACGTCAACGGCATGGCGATGTTCACCCCCGAGATGTCGACCTGCCAGACCGTCTCCGACGCCGATCCGAACGACGAGTGGAACGCGGCCGACTGCCGCTCCATCTTCACCTTCCCGGACGACGAGCGGCTGATCCGGCAGGAGTTCGAGAAGAACGTCCCCTTCGCGCTCTCCGTCGCCGAGTCCGCCGCCCACCCCGACCGGCCCGCCTCCGCCGTCGGCCTGGAGGCCGCCGACTTCACCCCGGCGGCGTTCTCCACCTCGTACGCGCGCGGCGGCGACCAGGAGGTCTCCGTCGTCGCCCGCAAGTCGCTGCGGGACAAGGAACTCCGGTACCGCGTCAACGGCGGCCGTACCCACGACATGGCGCTCAGGCCCTGGAAGGGCGGCGAGCGTTACGGCGGCGAGGACAACCTCCACTTCGACGAGTACCGGGCGAAGGTGAAGGACGGCGAGCCGGGCGACAGGGTCGAGGTGTGGTTCACCGGCGAGACCAGGGGCGGAAAGAAGGTCTCCAGCGAGCACTTCACCTACACGGTCGCCCCGCGGCCGCGCGCCGACGTGCTCGTCGTCACCGAGGAGGGCACGGCCGCCCCGCAGACCCGGACGTACACCGACGCGCTGAAGGCCGCCGGCCACCGGGCCGCCGTCTGGGACGTCGCCGCCCAGGGCGCGCCCGACGCGCTCGGCGTCCTGAGCCACTTCGGCACCGTCGTCCACCACACCGGCGCGGGCGTGCCCGGCATCGCCACCCAGCTCCAGCTGCGGGCCTACCTCAACGAGGGCGGCAAGCTGATCGAGGCGGGCGAGCAGGCCGGCGGCGGCGTCGACCTCGGCGACGGCACCCTCTCCGACGACTTCGGCCAGTACTACCTCGGCGCCTACACCCGCACCTCCACCCCCGGAGCGACCGGATTCACCGGCTCCGGCGGGCTCGGCGGCTTCACCGGCCCGCTCACCGACGCGCCCGGCAACCCGCTGGACCGGGCGGGCACCTACGGCGTCACCTCCGAGGAACTGCCCGTCACCACCTTTCCCCAGTTCGCGAGCGCAGGTGCGGGGCAGTTCGCCGGGACGGCCAACCCCTACGGGCCGTACGCGGGCGCGTACATGGCCGCCGCCGTCCACACCGACGACGCCTACAAGCGGCTCACCCGCACCATCGACCTCACCGGCGTGAGCGCGGCCGACCGGCCGGCCCTGCGCACCCGGCTGCTGTGGGACACCGAACGCGGCTACGACCACGTCCTGGCCGAGGCCCACACCGCCGGGGCCGACGACTGGACCACGCTCCCCGAGGCGGGCGGCGCGACCGGCACCGACGTACCGGCGGAGTGCGCGGCCGGGTACTACACCGGGGCGCACCCCTGGCTGGAGCGGTACCTGACCGTGGCCGACGACGGCTGCACGGCGAAGGGCACCAGCGGGGCGTGGCACAGCCTCACCGGCTCCTCCGGCGGCTGGCGGCAGGTCGAGTTCGATCTGAGCGCATACGCCGGGCAGAAGGTGGAACTCTCCCTGAGCTATGTCACCGACCCCGGCACCGGCGGACGCGGCGTCCTGGCCGACGAGGCCTCCCTGGTCGTGGGCGGCACCGCGACCGAGACGGAGGGCTTCGAGACGTCACTGGGCGCCTGGCGGACCGCCGGACCGCCCCCGGGCAGCCCGGCCGTCCTGAAGGACTGGGCCCGCACCGGGACGCTCTTCCGGACCTACGGAGCGGTTACCACGCAGGACACCGTGCTGCTGGGCTTCGGCCTGGAGCACCTGCCCTCGGCGGCCGACCGGGCGGCCCTGCTGCGCAAGGCGTTCACGGCGCTGGAGGGGTGATCCGCCGGGTCGCCCCGCGGTGACCGCGCGTAGTCACCGCAGGTGATCCATTGTTCCTGTCCGGGCGGTCCGTACCCTACCGGCGGGTACGGGCCGCCATGCCGTGTATGGGGCATCTCGATGTCACCCCCGAGGCGCAGGAGAGGTAGGGTCGGGGGTGGTCGGGGACATCCCAATACAGCTCGCCGGCACATCGAGAGCCGGCTACCAACGAGGAGATCGGTTCGTGACGATCCGCGTAGGCATCAACGGCTTTGGCCGCATCGGTCGTAACTACTTCCGCGCGCTGCTGGAGCAGGGTGCAGACATCGAGATCGTGGCTGTCAACGACCTGGGTGACACCGCGACCACCGCTCACCTGCTGAAGTACGACACCATCCTCGGCCGCCTCAAGCAGGAGGTCTCGCACACCGAGGACACCATCACCGTCGGCGACAAGACCATCAAGGTCCTCTCCGAGCGCAACCCGGCCGACATCCCCTGGGGTGAGCTGGGCGTCGACATCGTGATCGAGTCGACCGGCATCTTCACCAAGAAGGAAGACGCCGAGAAGCACATCGCCGGCGGCGCCAAGAAGGTCATCATCTCCGCCCCGGCGAAGAACGAGGACGTCACCATCGTCATGGGTGTCAACCAGGACACCTACGACCCGGCGAACCACAACGTCATCTCCAACGCCTCCTGCACCACCAACTGCGTGGCGCCGATGGCGAAGGTGCTCGACGAGAACTTCGGCATCGTCAAGGGCCTGATGACGACGGTCCACGCGTACACCAACGACCAGCGCATCCTGGACTTCCCGCACAAGGACCTGCGCCGCGCCCGCGCCGCCGCCGAGAACATCATCCCGACCACCACGGGCGCCGCCAAGGCCACCGCCCTGGTCCTGCCGCAGCTCAAGGGCAAGCTGGACGGCATGGCCATGCGCGTCCCGGTCCCGACCGGCTCGGTCACCGACCTGGTCGTCGAGCTCTCCCGCGAGGTCACCAAGGAAGAGGTCAACGCCGCCTTCCAGAAGGCCGCCGAGGGCGAGCTGAAGGGCATCCTCGAGTACACCGAGGACGCGATCGTCTCCTCCGACATCGTCAACGCCCCGGCGTCCTGCACCTTCGACTCCTCCCTGACCATGGTCCAGGAGGGCAAGAACGTGAAGGTCATCGGCTGGTACGACAACGAGTGGGGCTACTCCAACCGCCTCGTCGACCTGACGGTCTTCGTCGGCAACCAGCTCTGACCGGCAGAGCAGGCAGCTTGAGGTGAGAACCAGGGCCCGGGCGGCGCGTCGCGCGCCGTCCGGGCCCTGACTCACGTACAGATCAGCCCCCTCCTCCGCGTGCCGGGCGACCACTGAGAGATCATGGAGCGGTCGCCGGGCGCACCGAGCGATCACCAGTCCTCCCCAGGAGCCCTTGCATGAAGACGATCGACGAACTCCTCTCCGAAGGCGTCGCGGGCAAGCGGGTCTTCGTCCGCGCCGACCTCAACGTGCCGCTGGACGGCACCACCATCACCGACGACGGCCGCATCCGCGCCGTGCTGCCCACCGTCAAGGCCCTGGCCGAGGCGGGCGCCCGCGTCGTCGTCGCCTCCCACCTGGGCCGCCCCAAGGGCGCCCCCGACCCGGCCTTCTCCCTGGCCCCGGCCGCCAAGCGCCTGGGCGAACTCCTCGGCGCCGAGGTCCGCTTCGCCGAGGACACGGTCGGCACCTCCGCCGAGTCCACGGTGGCCGCCCTCGCCGACGGCCAGGTCGCCGTCCTGGAGAACCTGCGCTTCAACGCCGGTGAGACCAGCAAGGACGACGCCGAGCGCGCCGCCTTCGCCGACAAACTGGCCGGCCTCGCCGACGTCTACGTCGGCGACGGGTTCGGCGCGGTGCACCGCAAGCACGCCTCGGTCTTCGACCTGCCCAAGCGGCTGCCGCACTACGCCGGATACCTCATCGCCACCGAGGTCGGCGTCCTGAAGAAGCTCACCGAGGACGTCCAGCGGCCCTACGTCGTCGCCCTCGGCGGCGCCAAGGTCTCCGACAAGCTCGCCGTCATCGACCAGCTGCTCGGCAAGGCCGACCGGCTGCTCATCGGCGGCGGCATGGCCTACACCTTCCTCAAGGCCAAGGGCCACGAGGTCGGCATCTCCCTCCTCCAGGAGGACCAGATCCCGGCCGTCACCGAGTACATGGAGCGGGCCGAGAAGAACGGCGTCGAGCTGGTCCTGCCCGTCGACGTGCTCGTCTCCGCGGACTTCCCGGACCTGAAGACCAAGGCCCCGGCGAACCCCACCACCGTCGCCGCGGACGCCATCCCGGCCGACCAGGAGGGTCTGGACATCGGTCCCGAGACCCGCAAGCTGTACGCCTCGAAGCTCGCCGACGCGGCCACCGTCTTCTGGAACGGCCCCATGGGCGTCTTCGAGCACCCCGACTACGCCGAGGGCACCAAGGCGGTCGCCCAGGCCCTCACCGAGTCCCAGGGCTTCACCGTGGTCGGCGGCGGCGACTCCGCCGCGGCCGTGCGCACCCTGGGCTTCGACGAGAAGGCATTCGGCCACATCTCGACCGGAGGCGGCGCCTCCCTCGAATACCTCGAGGGCAAGACGCTCCCCGGCCTCGCCGCACTGGAGGACTGACCCTCGATGACTGCTTCCGCCCAAGGACGCACGCCGCTCATGGCGGGCAACTGGAAGATGAACCTCAACCACCTGGAGGCCATCGCCCACGTCCAGAAGCTCGCCTTCGCCCTGGCCGACAAGGACTACGAGGCCGTCGAGGTCGCCGTCCTGCCGCCCTTCACCGACCTGCGCTCCGTGCAGACCCTGGTCGACGGGGACAAGCTGAGGATCAAGTACGGCGCCCAGGACATCTCCGCCCACGACGGCGGCGCCTACACCGGCGAGATCTCCGGTCCCATGCTGGCCAAGCTGAAGTGCACCTACGTCGCCATCGGCCACTCCGAGCGGCGGCAGTACCACGGCGAGACCGACGAGCTGGTGAACGCCAAGGTCAAGGCCGCCTACAAGCACGGCCTGACCCCGATCCTGTGCGTCGGCGAGGAGCTGGAGGTCCGCGAGGCGGGCCACCACGTCGCCCACACCCTCGCCCAGGTCGAGGGCGGCCTGAAGGACCTCCCGGCCGAGCAGGCCGAGACGGTCGTGATCGCCTACGAGCCCGTGTGGGCCATCGGCACCGGCAAGGTCTGCGGCGCCGAGGACGCCCAGGAGGTCTGCGCCGCCATCCGCGGCAAGATCGCCGAGCTGTACTCGCAGGAGGTGGCCGACAAGGTCCGCATCCAGTACGGCGGTTCGGTCAAGTCCGGCAACGTCGCCGAGATCATGGCGCAGGCCGACATCGACGGCGCCCTGGTCGGCGGCGCCTCGCTGGACGCCGACGAGTTCGTCAAGATCGTGCGCTTCCGCGACCAGTGAGTGGGCGCTGACGGGGATCCGTCGTACCCTTGCGGGGACATGGTGGCCTGCCACCATGTCCCCGTCGTCCGTCGGAATCCGAGGAAGTTGGTCCAGCCGTGGTTTTGGGGTTCTCGATCGCCCTGATCGTCTTCAGCTTGCTGCTGATCCTGCTGGTGCTGATGCACAAGGGGAAGGGCGGCGGCCTCTCCGACATGTTCGGTGGCGGCATGCAGTCGTCCGTCGGCGGCTCCTCGGTTGCTGAGCGCAACCTCGACCGGATCACCGTGGTGGTCGGTCTGCTCTGGTTCGCCTGCATCATGGTGCTCGGTCTGGTGATGAAGGGGAACAGCTGAACGGCACCGCGCCCGCGGCACGCACATTCCCCACGCAAGGCCCCATGTACGGGTACGCGCCTCCCGGCGCGGCCTATCATGGGGCTTGCGTCTGTGGGCGGGGGGCCTGTAACTCCCATCACTGGACGTGCGTTGAGCCTTACGTAGACTGAGGCGCTCGCGGCGAAGCGGAACGCCGACTCGCTTCGCGGCACCATCACGCAGGGAGTTACGACCGTGGCAAGTGGCAACGCGATCCGAGGAAGCCGGGTCGGGGCGGGGCCGATGGGCGAGGCCGAGCGCGGCGAGTCCGCGCCGCGTCTGCGCGTCTCCTTCTGGTGCTCCAACGGACACGAGACGCAGCCGAGCTTCGCCAGCGACGCACAGGTCCCCGAAACCTGGGACTGCCCCCGCTGCGGCTTCCCGGCCGGGCAGGACCGGGACAACCCGCCGGACCCGCCCCGCACCGAGCCCTACAAGACGCACCTGGCGTACGTGCGCGAGCGGCGCAGCGACGCGGACGGCGAGGCGATCCTCGCCGAGGCGCTCGCCAAACTGCGGGGCGAGATCTAGGAGTTGGGTCCGGCCGGGCATCTGCGACAGATGCCCGGCCGGAGCTCTTTTCACCAACTCCCTCCGCCACCTTCCTCCGCGGCTCCTTCCGCCGGCTCCCTTCGGCGGCTCTTCTCGTCCCGGCGCCGCTCGGCCGCGGGCCGATTGTCAGTGGTGTCCTCTACGGTTTGTGCATCGGCGAATCGTGAGGGGGGGAGCGGTGACGGCGGTCGAGGCGACGGGTGCCGAAGCACCCGCGTGGCGCGGGGGTTTCGGGCGGTTGTGGAGCGCCGCCGTGCTGTCCGGTTTCGGTGACGCGCTGCGGACGGCCGCGCTGCCCCTGCTCGCCGTCTCGCTGACGGACGATCCGCTGCTCATCACGGCCGTCACCGCCTGCGGGTACCTTCCGTGGCTCCTGTTCGGCCTGCTCGGCGGGGCCGTGGCCGACCGCGTGGACGGGCGGCGCGCGATGTGGACCGTGGACGTGGTACGCGGACTGCTCGTCGCCGGTTTCGCGGTGGCCGTCGCCCTGGGACACGCCTCGATCGCCCTGCTCATCGCCCTGTCCTTCGTCCTCACCACCCTCCAGACGCTCTTCGACAACGCGGCGACGGCCCTGCTGCCCTCCCTGGTGGACCGTGAGGCGCTCGGCAGTGCCAACGCGCGCCTGATGACCGGTCAGCGCGTCGCCGGCGGCCTGCTCGGCGGGCCCGCGGTGGCGCTGCTCCTGACCATGGGCGCCGCCCTCCCCTTCGCGGCCGACGCCGTCACCTTCCTGGCGGCCGCCGCGCTGGTGGCCTCGCTGCGGACCGCCCCGCCCGAACGGGAGGCGCGGCCCGCGGGCAGCACCCTGCGCCGCGAGATCGCGGAGGGGCTGCGCACCCTGGCGAACGACCGTGTCCTGCGCGGGCTGTGTGCCGCCACCGCCCTGTGCAACGTCGGCATGGGGGCCCTCGTCGCCACCCTGGTGCTCCTGGTGACCCGCTGGCTGGACGCCGGTACCGCCGGATACGCAGCGGCGACGACCGCGTACACCGTCGGCAACCTGGTCGCGGGTCTCGTCGGCAACCGGTTCACCGCGCGCACCGGACGCGGGCGCGGAGTGCTGGTCGCGGGGGCGGTGCAGACCGGCGCGCTGGTCGTCATGGGGACGGTGCCCAGCCTGGCCGCGCTGATGGCGGCCCTCGCCGTCTTCGGGTTCATGGGCATGGTGTGGAACGTCGCCACCACCACGATGATGCAGGAGCACAGCCCCGCCGGGACGCTCGGCCGGGTCTCCTCGGCGTTCCGGACACTCGCGGTCGCCGGGACGCCGGTGGGCGCGCTGCTCGGCGGAGCCGTCGCCGGTGCCTGGGGACCGAACATCCCGGCGTTGCTCGCCGCCGCCTTCTTCGTCCTGTCCGTCATCGCGCTGATACCCGTGGGCAAGCCCGGCACAGGCGCCGTTGCGCCGGACGACGGCATGACGGCAGGCCGGGCCCACCGCTGATCAATTAGGTTGGAACCGGCAGCGGGCAGGTACGCAGCAGCCCGGACAGGCAAGGAAGAAGGCGGAAGTCCGAATGAACGCAGACGGCCGTACCCGGCTCAACCAGACCCCCGAATGGACCGCGCTGGCCAAGCACTGCGAGGAGCTCGGCGAGACGCATCTGCGCGAGTTGTTCGCCGCCGACCCCGGGCGCGGCACCGGCTACACCCTCCGGGTGGGCGACCTCCACGTCGACTACTCCAAGCACCTGGTCACCGACGAGACGCTGCGGCTGCTGCGGGAGCTGGCCGCCGCCACCGACGTCTTCGGGCTGCGGGACGCCATGTTCCGCGGCGAGAAGATCAACACGACCGAGCACCGGGCCGTGCTGCACACCGCGCTGCGCGCCCCGCGGGACGCGGTGATCGAGGTCGACGGCGAGAACGTGGTGCCCGCCGTGCACGCCGTGCTCGACAAGATGGCCGGCTTCGCCGAGCGGGTCCGCTCGGGCGAGTGGACCGGCCACACCGGCAAGCGCATCCGCAACGTCGTCAACATCGGCATCGGCGGCTCCGACCTGGGCCCGGCGATGGCGTACGAGGTGCTGCGCGCCTACACCGACCGCGACCTGACAGTCCGTTTCGTGTCCAACGTGGACGGCGCCGACCTGCACGAGGCCACCCGCGACCTGGACCCGGCCGAGACGCTGTTCATCGTCGCGTCCAAGACGTTCACCACGATCGAGACGATCACCAACGCCACGTCCGCGCGGAAGTGGCTGCTGGCCGCGCTCGGTGACGAGGCGGCCGTGGCCAAGCACTTCGTGGCCTTGTCGACCAACGCGGAGAAGGTCGCGGAGTTCGGCATCGACACGGCCAACATGTTCGAGTTCTGGGACTGGGTCGGCGGCCGGTACTCCTACGACTCGGCGATCGGCCTGTCCCTGATGATCGCCATCGGCCCGGACCGCTTCCGCGAGATGCTCGACGGCTTCCGCATCGTCGACGAGCACTTCCGCACCGCCCCCGCCGAGTCGAACGTGCCGCTGCTGCTGGGTCTGCTGGGCGTCTGGTACGGCAACTTCTTCGGTGCCCAGTCGCACGCGGTGCTGCCGTACTCGCACTACCTGTCCAAGTTCACCGCCTACCTCCAGCAGCTGGACATGGAGTCCAACGGCAAGTACGTCGGCCGGGACGGGCGTGAGGTCGACTGGGAGACCGGCCCGGTGGTGTGGGGCACGCCGGGCACCAACGGGCAGCACGCCTACTACCAGCTCATCCACCAGGGCACCAAGCTCGTCCCGGCGGACTTCATCGGCTTCGCCCGGCCGGTGGCCGAGCTGAGCGACGGGCTCAAGGCGCAGCACGACCTGCTGATGGCCAACTTCTTCGCCCAGACCCAGGCGCTCGCCTTCGGCAAGACGCCGGACGAGGTGCGCGCGGAGGGCGTGCCGGAGGAGCTGGTGCCGCACAAGACGTTCAAGGGCAACCATCCGACGACCACCATCCTCGCCCGGGAGCTGACCCCGTCGGTCCTCGGCCAGCTCGTCGCCCTCTACGAGCACAAGGTGTTCGTGCAGGGCGCCATCTGGAACATCGACTCCTTCGACCAGTGGGGCGTCGAACTCGGCAAGGTCCTCGCCAAGCGGGTCGAGCCCGCCCTCACCGAGGGCGCCGACGTGCCCGGCCTGGACGCCTCCACCAAGGCGCTCGTCGCCACCTACCGGGAGCTGCGCGGCCGGCAGTGACGGCCGCGGGGCCGAGGGCGCGGGAGCGGGCGGCGCGTGGCCGTCCGCCTCCCCGCCCTCCTCGGTCCTCGGCCCTCTAGGCTGCCTGGCCGCGGCGGTCGTCCCGCCCACCGGTCCGCGGGGCCATCGCGCGTTCCACGTGGGCGCGGAAGCCGAGCGGAGGGCGTCCGGTGAGACGCCGGACGGTGTCGGTGACGCGGTCCTCGGCCCCCTCGGCGATCGCCCGGTCCAGGCCGGCGAGCACGGAGGCGAACTCCGGGGGCATGCTCCGCGCCAGGTGGTCGCGCATCTGCTCGTACGTCAGCCGCCGGTGGGTGATCTTCCGTCCGGTCACCTCGGTGAGCACGGCGGCGACGTCGTCGTAGCTCAGGGCCTCGGGGCCGGTGACGACCAGGTCGGTGCCGGGGGCCCGGCCGGCGGTCAGAGCGTGCACGGCCACGGCCGCGATGTCGTCGGCGTCGACGAAGGCCACGCGGCCCTCGCCCGTCGCGGTCAGGATCGCCCCCTGCTCACGGATGCTGTGCGCGTGCAGGTGGTCGCCGGTGAAGTTCTGCATGAACCACGACGGCCGCAGGACCGCCCACTCCTCGAACAGGGCGGGCAGCGCCTGGTGCACCTGTCCGACGGCCGGACCACCGGCCGGGATCGCCGAGGAGCCGAGCAGGACGGCCCGGCGTACCCCGGCGGCCCGGGCCCGCTCCAGGAAGGGCAGCATCACGGCGGCCGGGTCGGTGGAGGTGAGGGGCGGGACGAGGTAGACGCGGTCCGTGCCGTGCAGGGCCTCCTCGTGGGTGGCGGGGTCGTACCAGTCGAAGCGGACGGCCTCGGCGCCGGCGACCGGAGCGGCGCGGCGGCTCGCGGCCCTGACCGGGTGCCCGTGTGCGGTGAGCCGGGCGGTCACGCGGCTGCCGGTCGTGCCGGTGGCGCCGATGACCAGGGTGGCGGCGGACGGGGTCACCGGCTGCTCCCCGCGAAGTCGGCCGCGCCGTCCTGGGGGAGGGCGAGCGGGTTCCAGTAGTCGCGGTAGCGGGTGATGCGGCCGTCGGAGACCGTCACCACGGCGATGTACGTCATGTCGTAGGGGGCCCCGGTCCGCACCAGGCGTCCCACCGCGCGCATCTCGGCCACGACGGTCTCCGGGTCGGCGGTCTCGTGGATCGTCAGCTCGGGGAAGTCGTGGAGATCGATGTGGTCGGGGTAGGAGCGCATGTAGGCGGCGACGGCGGCCTTGCCCTCCAGCCGCTTCGGCCACCCCTCGGGCGCGAAGGGGAACTCGAAGACGCCGTCGTCGTGCCAGAGGCCGACCCAGGCGGGGATGTCCTTGTCGAGCAGCAGCCGCAGACCGTGGCGGTACACGTCAGCCGGCCGGGTGTCCGTGGGCATGGGGATTCCTCCTGCTCCCTCCGATAGGATGCGGACCGTCGGTCCGCTTAACCAACGATACGGACCGGTGGTCCGTTTATGCAAGATGCGGACCTCGGGTCCGCTTACCTGTCGGAGGAGATCACGTGCCGGAGCGCAAGCCCCGCGCCGACGCCCTGCGCAACCGCGAGGCCGTCCTGGCGGCGGCCGACCGCCTCTTCGCCGCCTGCGACCGCCCCGAGGACGTCACCATGGCCGACATCGCGGCGGCGGCCGGTGTCGGCAAGGGGACCCTGTTCCGCGGTTTCGGCGACCGCACCGGTCTGATCCGCGCGCTCTACGAGGCCCGGCTCGACCCGGTCCGCCGGGCGATCACCGACGGCCCCCGCCCCCTGGGCCCCGGCACGCCTCCCGTCGAGCGCGTCCACGCCGTGCTCGACGCCGTCCTGTGCTTCAAACTCGACCACCGGCACCTGTCGCTGGCGCTGGAGGGGACGGGCGCCGACAGCCCCTACCGCGCGGAGCACTACGACTGGTGGCACCACACCCTCCGGGAGGTGCTGGAGCAGCTCCCCGGCTTTTCGGACGCCGGCTTCACCGCCCACGCCCTGCTCGCGGCCGTCCGGGCGGACCTCGTCGACCACCTGGCCGGCCGGCAGCGCGTGCCGCGTGAGCGCCTCCGGGCCGACCTGGCCGCTTTCGTCACCCGGGTCCTGGACGGGCGGCCGGAGACGGCCGCCTGACCGCGGCAACGACGAAGCGGCCGGGCACCCCGTCCATGAGGGGAGCCCGGCCGCTTTGTCGTGCGCGCCGGTTCAGCCGGCCAGGGCCGTCACGCCGACGCCGGCGGATACATCGACCGCGGCAGCTGCGAGGCCGCCGCCGCGTCCAGCAGCCACAAGGTGCGGGCCCGGCCGCGCGCCCCCGCCGCCGGGGCCTGGATCTCGCCCGCGCCGGACAGGGCGATCGCCGCGGCCTGCGCCTTGTCCTCGCCGGCGGCCAGCAGCCACACCTCGCGCGCCGCGCGGATCGCGGGGAGCGTGAGGGTGACGCGGGTCGGCGGGGGCTTGGGGGCGCCGTGCACGCCGACCACCGTGCGCTCGGTCTCCCGCACGGCCGGCAGCTCCGGGAAGAGCGAGGCGACGTGCGTGTCCGGGCCGACGCCCAGCATCAGGACGTCGAAGGCGGGGACCGGCGCGTGGTTCTCCGGCACGGCGGCCCGCGCCAGCTCCTCGGCGTACGCCTCGGCCGCGGCGTCCACGTCCGAGCCGTGGGGGCCGTCCGAGGCGGGCATGGCGTGCACCCGCTCCGGGTCCAGCGGCACCGCGTCCAGCAGGGCCTCGCGGGCCTGCGTGACGTTGCGCTCCGGGTCGCCCTCCGGCAGGAACCGCTCGTCGCCCCACCACAGGTCCAGGCGGCTCCAGTCGATCGCGTCCCGGGCCGGGGCCGCCGCCAGCGCGGCCAGCAGGCCGTTGCCGTTGCGCCCGCCGGTCAGCACCACGGACGCCGAGCCCCGGGAGGCCTGCGCGTCCACGATCTTGGTGATCAGCCGGGCCGCCGCGGCCTGCGCCATCAGCTCCTTGTCCCGGTGCACCACCAGCTGGGGAGTGCTCACTTCGCCGCCGCCTTCCTCGCCGGTGCCTTCTTGGCCGACTTGGCCGCCGCCTGCTTCGCGGGCGCCTTCGCCGCCTCCTCCACGGGCTCCGGCACGGCGAGGGGCTCCTCGCTCGCCACCGGGTCCGGCCCCGGGGCCGAGGCCAGCCGGTCCACGCCGTAGCGCAGCGCCGCCGCGTAGGTGTCGTCCGGGTCCAGCCGCCGCAGTTCCTCGGCGATCAGCTCGGCCGTCTCCCGGCGCTTGAGCGCCACCGCGCGGTCGGGCTGGCCCTGGATGGACAGATTGGCCAGCGTCCCGTCGGCGCGGTCCAGGACGATCGGGCCGCAGGTGGTCTCCATGCGGACCGCGGTCAGACCCGGCCCGTCGGACCGGGACCGCTTGACGGGGACGTCCAGCCGGTCCGCGAGCCACATCGCCAGCAGCTCGCAGCTCGGGTTGAACTCCTCGCCCTCCACCTCGACGGCCTTCACCTCGCAGGTGACCTGGTCCAGGGCCGCCGCCAGCATCGAGCGCCACGGCGTGATCCGGGTCCAGGCGAGGTCGGTGTCGCCCGGGGTGTAGGCACCGGCCCGGGCGGTGAGCTCCCGGATCGGGTCCTCGGCGGCGTAGCTGTCGGTGACGCGGCGCTGGGCCAGCGACCCCAGCGGGTCCTTGGCGGGGTTCTCCGGCGCGTCCACCGGCCACCACACCACCACCGGGGCGTCCGGCAGCAGCAGCGGCAGCACCACCGACTGGGCGTGGCCGACGATCTCGCCGTACAGCCGCAGCACCACCGTCTCGCCGGTGCCCGCGTCCGCGCCCACCCGCACCTCGGCGTCCAGCCGGGACGTCGTACGGTCGCGGGGCGAGCGCGAGACGCGCTTGACGACCACGAGCGTGCGCGAGGGGTGCTCGCGCGAGGCGTCGTTGGCGGCCTTCAGCGCGTCGTAGGCGTTCTCCTCGTCCGTGACGATGACCAGCGTGAGGACCATGCCGACGGCGGGCGTGCCGATGGCCCTGCGGCCCTGCACCAGCGCCTTGTTGATCTTGCTGGCCGTGGTGTCCGTGAGGTCTATCTTCATGGCCGGCGCCAGCTCCGTCCGTCTCGCTCCAGCATCTGATCCGCCTCGACGGGCCCCCAGGTGCCGGCCGGGTAGCGGGCGGGCGAGCCGTGGGCGTCCCAGTACTCCTCGATCGGGTCGAGGATCTTCCAGGACAGCTCGACCTCCTCGGTGCGCGGGAAGAGGTTGGCGTCACCGAGCAGCACGTCCAGGATCAGCCGCTCGTACGCCTCCGGGCTGGACTCGGTGAACGACTCGCCGTAGGCGAAGTCCATCGACACGTCCCGGATCTCCATGGAGGTGCCCGGCACCTTCGAGCCGAACCGGACCGTGACGCCCTCGTCGGGCTGGACCCGGATGACGATGGCGTTGGAGCCCAGCTCCTCGGTGGCCGTGGTGTCGAAGGGGGAGTGCGGGGCGCGCTGGAAGACGACTGCGATCTCCGTCACCCGGCGGCCCAGCCGCTTGCCGGTGCGCAGGTAGAAGGGGACGCCCGCCCAGCGGCGGTTGTCGATGCCCAGCTTGATCGCGGCGTAGGTGTCGGTCTTCGACTCCGGGTCGATGCCCTCCTCGTCGAGGTAGCCGATGACCTTCGCGCCGCCCTGCCAGCCGGCCGTGTACTGGGCGCGCACGGTGTCGCGGCCCAGGTCCTTCGGCAGCTTCACGGCGCCCAGCACCTTGGTCTTCTCCGCGGCCAGCGCGTCGGCGTCGAAGGAGGCGGGCTCCTCCATCGCGGTCAGCGCCAGCAGCTGGAGCAGGTGGTTCTGGATGACGTCGCGGGCGGCGCCGATGCCGTCGTAGTAGCCGGCCCGGCCGCCGATGCCGATGTCCTCGGCCATCGTGATCTGCACGTGGTCGACGAAGGACCGGTTCCAGATCGGTTCGAACATCTGGTTGGCGAAGCGGAGCGCCAGGATGTTCTGGACGGTCTCCTTGCCCAGGTAGTGGTCGATGCGGAAGACCTGGTCCGGGGCGAAGACCTCGTGGACGATCGCGTTGAGCTCCTCGGCCGACTTCAGGTCGTGGCCGAACGGCTTCTCGATCACCGCGCGCCGCCAGGAACCGCCGGTCTGGTCGGCCAGACCGTGCTTCTTCAGCTGCTGGATGACCACCGGGAAGGACTTGGGCGGCACGGACAGGTAGAAGGCGAAGTTGCCGCCCGTGCCCTGCGCCGCGTCCAGCTCCTGGATGGTGGAGCGCAGCCGCTCGAACGCCTCGTCGTCGTCGAAGGTGCCCTGGACGAACCGCATGCCCTGGATGAGCTGCTGCCAGACCTCCTCGCGGAACGGCGTGCGCGCGTGCTCCTTGACCGCGTCGTGCACGACCTGGGCGAAGTCCTCGTGCTCCCAGTCGCGGCGGGCGAAGCCGACGAGCGAGAAGCCCGGCGGCAGCAGACCCCGGTTGGCGAGGTCGTACACGGCGGGCATGAGCTTCTTGCGGGACAGGTCACCCGTGACGCCGAAAATGACCAGACCCGACGGCCCCGCGATACGCGGGAGCCGTCGGTCTGCGGGGTCACGCAGCGGGTTGCCGCTTGACAACGTGTCAGCCCTCCGAGGGGGCGAGGCGCTTCAGCTCCGCCTCGGTCGACTTCAGCAGGTCGTTCCAGGAGGTCTCGAACTTGTCGACGCCCTCGTCCTCCAGCAGCTGGACCACCTCGTCGTAGGAGATCCCGAGCTTCTCGACCGCGTCGAGGTCGGCGCGGGCCTGCTCGTAGGTGCCGGAGACGGTGTCGCCGGTGATCTCGCCGTGGTCCTCGGTGGCCAGCAGCGTGGCCTCCGGCATGGTGTTCACCGTGTTGGGCGCGACCAGCTCGGTGACGTACATCGTGTCGCTGTACGCCTTGTCCTTCACGCCGGTGGAGGCCCACAGCGGACGCTGCTTGTTGGCGCCCGCCTTCTCCAGGGCGTTCCAGCGGTCGGAGGAGAAGACCTCCTCGTACGCCTGGTAGGCCAGGCGCGCGTTGGCGATGGCGGCCTTGCCGCGCAGCGCCTTGGCCTCGTCGGTGCCGAGCGCGTCGATCCGCTTGTCGATCTCGGTGTCCACGCGGGACACGAAGAAGGACGCCACGGAGTGGATCTGCGACAGGTCCAGGCCGCGCTCCTTGGCCTTCTCCAGGCCGGTCAGGAAGGCGTCCATGACCCTGCGGTAGCGCTCCAGCGAGAAGATCAGCGTGACGTTGACGCTGATGCCCAGGCCGATGACCTCGGCGATCGCCGGGATGCCCGCCTCGGTGGCGGGGATCTTGATGAGCGTGTTGGGCCGGTCCACCAGCCAGGCCAGCTGCTTGGCCTCGGCGACGGTCGCCTTGGTGTGGTGCGCCAGGCGCGGGTCGACCTCGATGGAGACCCGGCCGTCCTTGCCGCCGGTGGCGTCGAAGACGGGGCGCAGGATGTCGGCGGCGTCGCGGACGTCCGCCGTGGTGATCATGCGGATGGCCTCTTCGACCGTCACCTTGCGGGCGGCCAGGTCGGACAGCTGCTGGTCGTAGCCGTCGCCCTCGCTGATCGCCTTCTGGAAGATCGTCGGGTTGGTGGTGACGCCCACGACGTGCTGCTGGTCGATCAGCTCGGCCAGGTTGCCGGACGTGATCCGCTTGCGGGACAGGTCGTCCAGCCAGATCGCGACGCCTTCATCGGAGAGGCGCTTGAGTGCGTCTGTCATGGAAAATGCATCTCCTACGTGTCGTATACGAGCGTCAGCGCTGGGCTGCGGCGATCGATTCCTTCGCCTTGGCGGCGACGTTCTCGGCCGTGAAGCCGTACTCCTGGAAGAGGACCTTGCCGTCGGCGGAGGCGCCGAAGTGCTCCAGCGAAACGATGCGGCCGGCGTCCCCGACGTACCGGTGCCAGGTCAGTCCGATGCCCGCCTCCACCGCGACACGGGCCTTCACGGACGGGGGCAGGACGCTGTCCCGGTACCCCTGGTCCTGCTGCTCGAACCACTCCACGCACGGCATCGACACCACGCGCGTGGGCACGCCCTCGGCCTGGAGCCGCTCGCGCGCCTCCACGGCGACGTGCACCTCGGAACCGGTGGCGATCAGGATGACCTGCGCCTCGGCGCTCTGCCCGGAGGGCCCTTCGGCCTCGAACAGCACGTAGCCGCCGCGGGCCGCGTCCTCGTTGGGCTCGTACGTCGGCACGCCCTGGCGGGTGAGGGCCAGACCGTGCGGCTGCCCCTTGCCGAACTCCTTCGTCCAGCGCTTGAGGATCTCGCGCCAGGCGATGGCGGTCTCGTTGGCGTCGGCCGGGCGGACGACGTTCAGGCCCGGGATGGCGCGCAGCGAGGCCAGGTGCTCGACCGGCTGGTGGGTCGGGCCGTCCTCGCCCAGACCGATGGAGTCGTGCGTCCACACGTACGTCACCGGCAGGTGCATCAGGGCCGACAGGCGCACGGCGTTGCGCATGTAGTCGGAGAAGACCAGGAAGGTGCCGCCGTAGATGCGGGTGTTGCCGTGCAGGGCGATGCCGTTCATCTCCGCGGCCATCGCGTGCTCGCGGATGCCGAAGTGGATCGTGCGGCCGTACGGGTCGGCCTCCGGCAGCGGGTTGCCCGCCGGGAGGAACGACGACGTCTTGTCGATCGTCGTGTTGTTCGAGCCGGCCAGGTCGGCGGAGCCGCCCCACAGCTCGGGGATGACCGCGCCCAGCGCCTGGAGCACCTTGCCGGACGCGGCACGGGTGGCGACACCCTTGCCCGTCTCGAAGACCGGGATCTTCTCCTCCCAGCCGGTGGGCAGCTCGCCCTTGGCGATGCGGTCGTACTCGGCGGCGCGCTCGGGGTTGTTGTCCCGCCACTGCTGGAAGGACTTCTCCCACACGGCACGGGCGGCCTTGCCCCGCTCCAGGGCCTGGCGGGTGTGCGCGATGACCTCGTCGGCGACCTCGAAGGTCTTCTCCGGGTCGAAGCCGAGGACCCGCTTGGTGGCCGCGACCTCGTCCTCGCCCAGCGCCGAGCCGTGCGCGGCCTCGGTGTTCTGCGCGTTCGGGGCGGGCCAGGCGATGATGGAGCGCATGGCGATGAAGGACGGCTTGTCCGTGACCTTCTTCGCCTCCTGGATCGCGTCGTAGATCGCGTTCGGGTCCAGGTCGCCGTCCGGCTTCGGCGCGACGCGCTGCACGTGCCAGCCGTACGCCTCGTACCGCTTGACGGTGTCCTCGGAGACGGCCGTCTCGGTGTCGCCCTCGATCGAGATGTGGTTGTCGTCCCACAGCAGGATCAGGTTGCCGAGCTTCTGGTGGCCCGCCAGGGAGGACGCCTCGGCGGAGATGCCCTCCTGGAGGCAGCCGTCACCGGCGATGCAGTAGACGAAGTGGTCGAACGGCGACTCGCCCTGCGGGGCGTCCGGGTCGAACAGGCCGCGCTCGTAGCGGGCGGCCATCGCCATGCCGACGGCGTTGGCGACACCCTGGCCCAGCGGGCCGGTGGTGGTCTCCACGCCCGTGGTGTGACCGTACTCGGGGTGACCCGGCGTCTTCGAACCGTGGGTGCGGAACGCCTTCAGGTCGTCCAGCTCCAGGCCGAAGCCGGCCAGGTAGAGCTGGGTGTACAGGGTCAGGGACGAGTGACCGGCGGACAGGACGAAACGGTCCCGCCCGACCCAGTCCGCGTCCGCCGGGTCGTGCCGCATCACCTTCTGGAAGAGGGTGTACGCGGCGGGCGCCAGGCTCATCGCCGTACCGGGATGGCCGTTGCCGACCTTCTGTACGGCATCGGCGGCCAGGACGCGGGCGGTGTCGACGGCCCGCTGGTCCAACTCGGTCCACTCGAGGTCTGTGGTGGTCGGCTTGGTGCTCACCCTGGGTCAGGGCTCCTCTCCACATGTCGGATGCCGGCGGACGTACGCGTCCACCGGCTGCCGGCGTTCCGGACGTCGGCCGGCCGCTGTCGAGCCTACCCCCGTAAACACGTGCGTTTTTCCGGGTGTTTCCAGACTGCCGGGACTCGGGGAAGTCCGCCTCCCGACTGGGGGAAACGGCATTCGGCAAGTGAATGCGGGACCGCTCATATGACCGCTCAATCGAGCTTTTCCGCGCCCGTCGGATCGCCTCTCGTACGCACTTTTCCGTACCCGTGGAGTGGGCGCTCGTTCGAGCCTTTCTGCGCCCATCCGCCGCGCGTCCGCCGCACACCTGTCCGCCGCCCGTTCGCACCCTTGGGCGAACCGTCCGGCGGCCGCTCGTCCGAGCCGGCCCGCGCCCGGCGGTCACCCCGTCGGCGGACGGACCGGCGCGCCCCGGGGCGTTCCCGGGTACCCACCCCGGAGCATGCCGCCCAACACGACCCACCCCCGCGAAGACCGGGGTATGGGCAACGTCTACAGTGGCGTGGTACGCGCGAGCCTTTACCGTCGCTTCACTCGGGAGGCTCGCTGGGATGTCTCTGTCAGGGGTGTGCGTGACGGCCGTCGAATCCCGTCCAGTGGGTGGGGGTCCCTCCCACGCCATTGGGGCAATGGGGGAGCTCGGGGCGAGCCGGAAGCCGAGCCACCGGCCGTTCGGGGCCCGTGTCAAGGCTTTCGTGGCTCTGACCAAGCCACGGATCATCGAGCTGCTGCTGATCACCACCGTTCCGGTGATGTTCCTCGCCGAGCAGGGCGTGCCGGACCTGAAGCTGGTGCTGCTCACCTGTCTCGGCGGCTACCTCTCCGCGGGCGGCGCGAACGCGCTGAACATGTACATCGACCGGGACATCGACGCGCTGATGGAGCGCACCTCGCAGCGCCCCCTGGTCACCGGGATGGTCAGCCCGCGCGAGTGCCTGGCCTTCGGCATCGCCCTCGCGGTGATCTCGACGCTGCTGTTCGGCCTCACCGTCAACTGGCTGTCGGCCTGGCTCTCGCTCGGCGCGCTCCTGTTCTACGTCGTCGTCTACACGATGATCCTCAAGCGGCGCACCGCGCAGAACATCGTCTGGGGCGGCATCGCGGGCTGCATGCCGGTGCTCATCGGCTGGTCGTCGGTGACGAACTCCATGTCGTGGGCGCCCGTCATCCTCTTCCTGGTGATGTTCTTCTGGACGCCGCCGCACTACTGGCCGCTGTCCATGAAGGTGAAGGACGACTACGCGCGCGTGGGCGTGCCGATGCTCCCGGTCGTCGCCTCCAACAAGGTCGTCGCCCGGCAGATCGTGGCCTACAGCTGGGTGATGGTCGTCGTGTCGCTGCTGCTGACGCCGCTCGGCTACACCGGCTGGTTCTACACGGCGGTGGCCCTGCTGGCCGGCGGCCTGTGGCTGTGGGAGGCGCACGCGCTGCAGAACCGCGCCAAGGCCGAGGTGACGGGCGCCAAGCTCAAGGAGATGCGCCTGTTCCACTGGTCCATCACCTACGTGTCGGTGCTGTTCCTGGCGATCGCCGTCGATCCCTTCCTGCGCTGACACCCTCCCTGCGGAGACCGCCGGCGGGCGGGGCGCGTGGTCAAGGCCACGCACCCCGCCCGTCGCCGTTTGATCTACCCGTCGGTAGCATCCTGGCCATGGCAGACACGCAGCAGGTTGACCCCAAGGCCGAGCGCACCGCGGCCCGGCTCGCCAAGCACATCACCGCGTTCTCCCGGGCCCACGGCGGCGCCGAGGGCCAGGTGGCCTACCTCGGGCAGCGCGGGGCGCGGATCGTCCTGGTCGGCGAGGACGGCGGCTGGGGCGACCTGGTCGCGCCCAGTCACGCGATCGCCGAGAAGGCGGTGGAGAAGGCCGGGATCACCGTCCACGAGTCCTTCGACGGCGAGTTCGCGGCCAAGGTGCGCACCGGGCCGTACGAGTGGAGCCGCATGGCCGGCATCCAGGTCGGCGGCAAGAGCAACGGCTGACCGCCGCCTTTCCATGCGGGGTGCGGGAGAGCAACACCTGAACCCGGTTCACCCGTTAGGACCGTAGGGGGCCGTGACGAGACGGTCCGAGGACACGGTTCCGTCGCGGGGAGTCCGGATGATCGACACGCCGTCCCTCGTGGACCAGTACTGCCACGGCGTACTGAGAACGGAGCTCGGCCTCGGCACCTTCGAGGCCCGGCTGGCGCACACCGAGGGCCCGCCGGCGCCCGGCACCACCCTGTTCGACACCCAGACCGGGTTCGCGGTACGCCGCTGGTGCCCGCCCCTGCTCGGCCTGGAGCCGCACTGCCCGCCCGCCCGCTACCTGGCCCGGCGCCGCGAGCTCGGCGTCCTGGAGGCGGGCCGCAGGCTGCTGCGCGGCAGCGGCATCACGACGTACCTGGTCGACACCGGACTGCCCGGCGACCTCACCGGCCCCGGCGAGATGGCCTGCGCCGGGGACGCCGAGGCTTATGAGATCGTCCGCCTGGAGCCGCTGGCCGAGCAGGTCGCCGACACCTCCGGCACGGTCGACTCCTTCCTCGCCAACCTCGCCGAGTCCGTGCACGCCGCCGCCGCGCACGCCGTGGCCTTCACCTCCGTGGCGGGCCTGCGGCACGGCCTGGCGCTCGCGCCCGAGCCGCCGGGGCCGGGGGAGGTGCGCGGGGCCGCCGGGCGCTGGCTGGCCGGGCGCCGGGTCGGCGGGGAGCTGAGCGACCCGGTGCTGCTGCGGCACCTGCTGTGGATCGCGGTCGCCTCCGGCCTGCCCCTCCAGCTGCACGCCGGGCTCGGCGCGCCGGACCTGCGCATCGACCGCACCGATCCGGTCCTGCTGACGGACTTCGTCCGGGCCACGGCCGGCCTCGGCACCGATCTGATCCTGCTGCACGGCTACCCGTACCACCGGCACGCCGCCCACCTCGCGGGCGTCTTCCCCCACGTGTACGTCGACTCGGGCGCCGCCCTGGTGCGCACCGGCGCCCGCGCGGCGACCGTCCTGGCGGAGATCCTGGAACTGGCCCCCTTCGGCAAGATCCTCTTCTCCAGCGGCGCCCGGGCCCTGCCGGAGCTGCACGTGGTGGGCGCCCGCCTGTTCCGCGAGGCCCTCGGGCGGGTGCTCGGCACCTGGGTGGCCGAGGGGGCGTGGTCGCCGGCGGACGCGCAGCGGGTGGCGGGGATGATCGCGGCGGGGAACGCGCGGCGGGTGTACGGGCTGGAGGAGCGGCCGACCTGAGCGTGCGCCGCGGCACACACCCAGGTCAGCCCCTCAGGGCCAAGCCGCTCAGGTCAGCCCTTCAGGGGCAGGCTGTTCAGGGTCAGGCCGTTCAGGGTCAGGCCGTCCAGGGTCAGCGGGCAGCGGGCTCGAGACGGCCCGCGGGAGCGGGAGCCTGCGGCGACGGCTCGGCGACCGGGCGCTCCCGCAGCGACAGCAGGACCCGCAGCACCCAGATCCACATGACGGCGGAACCGAGCATGTGGAGGCCGACGAGGATCTCGGGCAGGTCGGTGAAGTACTGGACGTACCCCACCGTCCCCTGGGCGAGCAGGATCAGGAACAGGTCCCGGGTCCGCCCCAGCGGCCCCCGCGGCGCGTCCACCGCCTTCAGCACGAACCACAGCGCGAAGGTCAGCGTCACCACGATCCACGCCAGCACGGCGTGCAGCTTGGTCACCGTCTCCCAGTCGAGCGGCATCCGCGGGACCTCGCTGGAGTCGCCCGCGTGCGGACCGGCGCCGGTGACGACCGTGCCGACCGCGATCAGCAGCACGGAGACCGCGACCAGGACCCACACCAGCTGCCGCACGGACGCGCCGACCAGCGGACGCGGTGCCGCGTCGCCCTCCCGCGTGCGCTGCCACATCACGGTCGCGACCGCGATCAGCGCGGAGGAGAGCAGGAAGTGGGCGGCCACCGTGTACGGGTTGAGGCCCACGAGGACGACGATGCCGCCGAGGACGGCGTTGCCCATCACCACCCAGAACTGCGCCCAGCCCAGCCGGGTCAGGCCGCGCCGGTACGGCTTCTGCGAGCGCGCGGCGATGATCGCCCAGCCGACGGCGGCGCACAGCACGTACGTCAGCAGCCGGTTGCCGAACTCGATGTAGCCGTGGACGCCCATCTCGGCGGTGTTGTGGATCGAGTCCTCGGTGCACTTGGGCCAGGTCGGGCAGCCGAGGCCCGAGCCGGTCAGCCGGACGGCGCCACCGGTGACGACGATGACCACCGACATCACGAGCGCGGCGAGGGCCGCCCGCTGCACGGTCCGGGGCTCCGGGGTCCAGCGTGCGGCGATGAAGGCGAGCGGGTTGCGCACGGCGGCTGCGGCGTCGGCGCGGGTCACGTTTGGCACGCCGTCCATCGTAGGCGGCCGCTTGTGCACGCGTTCACGAGGGTCGCTCATCGCGCCTCCTCCCTACTCCCAGCGGAAGAACTTCCCCGCCGCCGCGAGCCCGGCGACCGCCCAGACGGCGAGGATGCCCAGGTCGCCCCAGGGCATGCCCGCCCCGTGCTGGAGCACGTCCCGCAGGCCGTCGGAGAGCGCGGAGACGGGCAGCAGGCCCAGCACGCCCTGCGCGGCGTCCGGGAACTTGTCCAGCGGCACGATCACGCCGCCGCCGACGAGCAGCAGCAGGAAGACCAGGTTGGCGGCGGCCAGGGTCGCCTCGGCCTTCAGCGTGCCCGCCATGAGCAGGCCGAGGCCGGAGAAGGCCGCCGTACCGAGGACCAGGAGCAGCAGGACGGTGAAGGGGCTGCCGTGCGGCGACCAGCCCAGCGCGAAGGCGATCACCGTGAGCAGCACCACCTGGAGCACCTCGGTGACCAGCACCGACACCGTCTTCGCGGTCATCAGGGCCCAGCGGGGCAGGGGGGAGGCGGCCAGCCGCTTCAGCACCCCGTAGCGGCGCTCGAAGCCGGTCGCGATGGCCTGCCCGGTGAACGCCGTCGACATCACGGCGAGCGCGAGGACGCCGGGCGCGAGGAAGTCGACGGCCCTCCCCTCGCCGGTGTCCACGATGTCGACCGAGCTGAACAGGACGAGCAGCAGGGTGGGGATGACCACCGTCAGCAGCAGCTGCTCGCCGTTGCGCAGCAGCATCCTGGTCTCCAGCGCGGCCTGGGCGGCGATCATGCGGGGGAGGGGGGCCGCGCCGGGCTTCGGCGTGTACCTCCCGGTGCCGGTGGCGGTCACGAACGCAGCTCCTTGCCGGTGAGCTCGAGGAAGACGTCTTCGAGGGTGTGCCGCTCCACCGAGATCCTGTCCGGCATCACCCCGTGCTGGGCGCACCAGGACGTCACGGTGGCGAGCAACTGCGGGTCGACCTTGCCGACGACCCGGTACGAGCCCGGGGTCAGCTCGGCGGCCGCGCAGTCCGCGGGCAGGGCCTTGAGCAGCGAGCCGACGTCCAGGCCGGGGCGGCCGGTGAAGCGGAGGGTGTTCTCGGCCCCGCCGCGGCACAGCTCCTCCGGGGAGCCCTGGGCGATGACCCGGCCGGCGTCGATGACGGCGACGTCGTCGGCGAGCTGCTCGGCCTCGTCCATGTAGTGGGTGGTGAGGATCACGGAGACGCCGTCGGCGCGCAGGTCGCGCACCAGGTCCCAGGTGGCGCGGCGGGCCTGCGGGTCCAGGCCGGCGGTCGGCTCGTCCAGGAAGACCAGCTCCGGGCGCCCGACGACGGCCATCGCCAGCGCGAGGCGCTGCTGCTGGCCGCCGGACAGGCGGCGGTAGGGGGTCCGGCCGCAGGAGCCGAGGCCGAGCCGCTCGACGAGGGCGTCCACGTCCAGCGGGTGCGCGTGCAGCTTCGCGACGTGGCGCAGCATCTCGTCGGCCCGCGCGCCGGAGTAGACGCCGCCGGACTGGAGCATCACCCCGATGCGGGGCCGCAGCTCGGCGGCCTGCCGGACGGGGTCGAGGCCCAGGACGCGCACCGTGCCGGAATCCGGCCTCCGGTACCCCTCGCAGGTCTCGACGGTGGTCGTCTTGCCCGCCCCGTTGGGGCCGAGCACGGCGGTGACGCCCGCCCGGGCCACCAGGTCGAGGCCGTCCACCGCGGTCTTCGTGCCGTACCGCTTCACCAGGGCCTGGACCTGGACCACGGGCTCGCTTCGCATGGTTCACGAGTCTAGGTAGACGGGCGGGCGCTCAGGCGCGCGGGGGCGGGATGCCCTGGCGCGCGGGCCGACGGCCGCCGGGGAGAACTGCGGGGTGCGGCGTACGGCGGGGCGGACAGGGCGCCGGTGAGGCCGGCGCGGGTGGCGAGTGGGCCGGTCGGAGGGGGTGGCGGCAGGGTGCGCGCGTGTTCCGGGCGATGCCGCCGGGCACCGCCGGTTTGATCGATCAAAGATCGTTTCCGCAGGTCAGATTAGGTATGCCTAAGTGACGCACGGCACCATCGGGCGCTTCGGAGGTGGCTTGCCCGGCTCCGAAGAATTACGCAACAATGGCGTTGTGAAAAACGTCGGCGAGGCCCCCCACGAGGAGCTCGCGACCGGGGAGCGGTCCACCCGCAACCGGGTCGCGCGGTCCATCCTGGACCACGGGCCGTCGACCGTCGCCGAACTCGCCGAGCGGCTGGGCCTCACCCAGGCGGCCGTGCGCCGGCACCTCGACGCGCTCGCCGCGGACAACGTGGTGGAGGCCCGCGACCGCCGGGTCTACGGCACGCGCACGCGCGGGCGGCCCGCGAAGGTGTTCGCCCTGACGGACTGCGGCCGGGACGCCTTCGACCAGTCGTACGACAAGCTCGCCGTGGACGCCCTGCGCTGGATCGCCCAGCGGGAGGGCGGGGAGCAGGCGGTCGCCGCCTTCGCCCGGGCCCGGATCGCCGCCCAGGGGAGCGCGTACCGCAAGGCGGTCGAGGCAGCCGCCCCGGAACAGCGCGCCGAAGCGCTGGCCAAGGCCTTGAGTGCGGACGGGTACGCTGCTACCGCGCGGAGCGCGCCCCACCCCCAGCAGGGTGAGCAGTTGTGCCAGCACCACTGCCCGGTCGCCCACGTCGCCGAACAGTTCCCGCAGCTGTGCGAGGCCGAGACGGAATTCTTCGCCGAGCTGCTCGGTACGCATGTGCAGCGGCTGGCGACCATCGCCCACGGCGACGGGGTCTGCACCACGTTCATTCCGAAGACCTCGCGTCTTTCCAAGACCACTCACCACGCATCTGCAAGCACGGCCGGGAGGAACCCCGCATGACTCTCCCCACGGAGACTGCCCACCCTGAGCTCGAGGGCCTGGGCAAGTACGAATACGGCTGGGCCGACCGGGACGAGGCCGGTGCGTCGGCGCGTCGCGGCCTGGACGAGGAGGTCGTCCGGGACATCTCCGCGAAGAAGAACGAGCCCGAGTGGATGACCAAGCTCCGTCTCAAGGGCCTGAAGCTCTTCGAGAAGAAGCCCATGCCGAACTGGGGCTCGGACCTGTCGGGCATCGACTTCGACAACATCAAGTACTTCGTGCGCTCCACGGAGAAGCAGGCGGAGTCCTGGGAGGACCTGCCCGAGGACATCAAGAACACGTACGACAAGCTGGGCATCCCGGAGGCGGAGAAGAAGCGCCTCGTCGCCGGTGTCGCGGCCCAGTACGAGTCCGAGGTCGTCTACCACCAGATCCGCGAGGACCTGGAGGAGCAGGGCGTCATCTTCCTGGACACCGACACGGCGCTGAAGGAGCACCCGGAGCTCTTCAAGGAGTACTTCGGCACCGTCATCCCGGCCGGTGACAACAAGTTCGCCGCGCTGAACACCGCCGTGTGGTCCGGCGGCTCCTTCATCTACGTGCCGAAGGGCGTGCACGTGGAGATCCCGCTCCAGGCCTACTTCCGCATCAACACGGAGAACATGGGCCAGTTCGAGCGGACCCTGATCATCGTCGACGAGGGTGCCTACGTGCACTACGTCGAGGGCTGCACCGCCCCGATCTACAAGTCGGACTCGCTGCACTCCGCGGTCGTCGAGATCATCGTCAAGAAGAACGCCCGCTGCCGTTACACGACCATCCAGAACTGGTCGAACAACGTCTACAACCTGGTCACCAAGCGCGCCGTGGCGTACGAGGGCGCGACCATGGAGTGGATCGACGGCAACATCGGCTCCAAGGTGACGATGAAGTACCCGGCCGTCTACCTGATGGGCGAGCACGCCAAGGGCGAGACGCTGTCCATCGCCTTCGCCGGCGAGGGCCAGCACCAGGACGCGGGCGCCAAGATGGTCCACATGGCCCCCAACACCTCGTCCAACATCGTCTCCAAGTCGGTGGCGCGCGGCGGCGGCCGTACCTCCTACCGCGGTCTGATCGAGATCGGCGAGGGCGCCCCGGGCTCGAAGTCCAACGTCCTGTGCGACGCGCTGCTCGTCGACACGATCTCCCGCTCCGACACGTACCCCTACGTGGACGTCCGCGAGGACGACGTGTCCATGGGCCACGAGGCGACCGTCTCCAAGGTCTCCGAGGACCAGCTCTTCTACCTGATGAGCCGCGGCCTGAGCGAGGACGAGGCCATGGCGATGATCGTGCGCGGCTTCGTCGAGCCGATCGCCAAGGAGCTGCCGATGGAGTACGCGCTGGAGCTCAACCGGCTGATCGAGCTGCAGATGGAGGGCGCGGTCGGCTAACCACCGGCCAGGGGCGGCCCCGCGCCGCCCCGCCGTCCCCGTCAAGCCCCTTACACGTAACGGAAAGCGAGCACTACGACAGCCATGGCTGAGGCTCAGAACATCCCGGTCGGTTCCACGACCGCCGGTGCGATCGCGGTGGCCGCCGAGGCGGACTCGACCGTCGCCACCCGCATGAGCGCGCCCCCGTCCTTCGACGTGGCCGACTTCCCCGTCCCGCACGGCCGCGAGGAGGAGTGGCGGTTCACGCCGCTGGAGCGGCTGCGCGGCCTGCACGACGGCACCGCCGTCGCCACCGGCGCGGGCGTCAAGATCGCCATCGAGGCCCCCGAGGGCGTCACCGTCGAGACCGTCGGCCGCGACGACGCCCGGCTCGGCAAGGCGGGCACCCCCGTGGACCGCGTCGCCGCCCAGGCGTACTCCGCCTTCGAGCAGGCCTCGGTCGTGACCGTGCCGAAGGAGACCGTCCTCACCGAGCCCATCCGCATCGCCGTGCACGGCGAGGGCGGGGTCGCCTACGGCCACCAGGTCATCGAGCTCGGCGCCTTCGCCGAGGCCGTCGTGGTCATCGACCACACCGGTGACGCGGTGCTCGCCGCCAACGTCGACTACGTCCTCGGCGACGGCGCCAAGCTGACCGTCGTCTCCGTCCAGGACTGGGACGACAAGGCCGTCCACGCCGCCCAGCACAACGCCCTCGTCGGCCGGGACGCCTCCTTCAAGTCGGTCGTCGTCACCTTCGGCGGCGACCTGGTCCGCCTCCACCCGCGCGTGAACTACGCCGGGCCCGGCGGCGAGGTCGAGATGTTCGGCCTGTACTTCACCGACAAGGGCCAGCACCAGGAGCACCGCCTCTTCGTCGACCACAACGTCCCGCACTGCAAGTCGAACGTCGTCTACAAGGGCGCTCTCCAGGGCGACGACGCGCACGCGGTGTGGATCGGCGACGTCCTCATCGAGGCCGCGGCCGAGGGCACGGACACCTACGAGATGAACCGCAACCTCGTCCTCACGGACGGCGCCCGCGTCGACTCGGTGCCCAACCTGGAGATCGAGACCGGCGAGATCGTCGGCGCCGGCCACGCCTCCGCCACCGGCCGCTTCGACGACGAGCAGCTCTTCTACCTGATGGCCCGCGGCATCCCGGAGCACGAGGCCCGCCGCCTGGTGGTCCGCGGCTTCTTCGCCGAGCTGGTCCAGCAGATCGGCGTCGCGGACATCGAGGAGCGCCTCCTCACCAAGATCGAGCAGGAGCTGGAGGCGTCGGTCGCATGACCTTCGTACGCGCCTGCGGACTGGGCGAGCTGGAGGAGGACACCCCGAAGCGGGTGGAACTCGACGGCACGCCCGTGTCCATCGTGCAGACCGAGGGGGAGGTGTTCGCGATCCACGACATCTGCTCGCACGCGAACGTCTCGCTCTCGGAGGGCGAGGTCGACGACTGCCACATCGAGTGCTGGCTGCACGGCTCGCGCTTCGACCTGCGCTCCGGCAAGCCCGACAGTCTTCCGGCGACGCGTCCGGTCCCCGTATACCCCGTAAAGATCGAAGGGGACGACGTGCTCGTCTCCCTCACCCAGGAGTCCTGAGGCACCCATGGCAACGCTTGAAATCCGAGACCTGCACGTCACCGTCGAGGTCGAGAACGGCACGAAGGAAATCCTCAAGGGTGTCGACCTCACCGTGAAGCAGGGCGAGACGCACGCCATCATGGGCCCCAACGGCTCGGGCAAGTCGACCCTCGCCTACTCCCTCGCGGGTCACCCCAAGTACACGATCACCGGCGGCACCGTCACCCTCGACGGCGAGGACGTCCTGGAGATGTCCGTCGACGAGCGCGCCCGCGCCGGCCTGTTCCTCGCCATGCAGTACCCGGTCGAGGTCCCCGGCGTCTCCGTCTCCAACTTCCTGCGCACCTCCGCCACCGCCATCCGCGGCGAGGCCCCCAAGCTGCGCACCTGGGTGAAGGAGGTCAAGGAGGCCATGGAGCGCCTCAACATGGACCCCGCCTTCGCCGAGCGCAACGTCAACGAGGGCTTCTCCGGCGGTGAGAAGAAGCGCCACGAGATCCTCCAGCTCGAACTGCTCAAGCCGAAGGTCGCGATCCTCGACGAGACCGACTCCGGCCTGGACGTCGACGCCCTGCGCGTCGTCTCCGAGGGCGTCAACCGCGTGCGCGAGACCGGCGAGGTCGGCACCCTGCTGATCACCCACTACACGCGCATCCTGCGGTACATCAAGCCCGACCACGTCCACGTCTTCGCGAACGGCCGCGTCGTCGAGTCGGGCGGCCCCGAGCTGGCCGACAAGCTGGAGGCCGAGGGCTACGAGGCGTACACGAAGGGTGGCGTATCCGCGTGACACAGCTGCCGGGCCTCCTCGACACCGAGGCGATCCGCAAGAACTTCCCCATCCTGGACCGAGTGCTCCACGACGGGAAGAAGCTCGTCTACCTCGACAACGCCGCGACCTCGCAGACCCCGCGCCAGGTCATCGACGTCCTCGACGAGTACTACGAGCAGCACAACGCCAACGTCCACCGTGGCGTGCACGTCCTCGCCGAGGAGGCCACGGCGCTGTACGAGGGTGCGCGGGACAAGGTCGCGGAGTTCATCAACGCGCCCTCGCGCGACGAGGTGATCTTCACCAAGAACGCCTCGGAGTCCCTCAACCTCGTGGCCAACATGCTCGGCTGGGCCGACGAGCCCTACCGGGTGGACCACGAGACCGAGATCGTCATCACGGAGATGGAGCACCACTCCAACATCGTGCCCTGGCAGCTGCTCGCGCAGCGCACGGGCGCGAAGCTGAAGTGGTTCGGCCTCACCGACGACGGCCGCCTGGACCTGTCGAACATCGACGAGATCATCACCGAGAAGACCAAGGTCGTCTCCTTCGTGCTGGTCTCCAACATCCTGGGCACGCTCAACCCGGTCGAGGCGATCATCCGCCGCGCCCAGGAGGTCGGCGCGCTGGTCTGCGTCGACGCCTCCCAGGCCGCGCCGCACATGCCGCTGGACGTGCAGGCCCTCCAGGCCGACTTCGTGGCCTTCACCGGCCACAAGATGTGCGGCCCGACCGGCATCGGCGTGCTCTGGGGCCGCCAGGAGCTCCTGGAGGACCTGCCCCCGTTCCTCGGCGGCGGCGAGATGATCGAGACCGTGTCGATGCACTCGTCGACGTACGCCCCCGCCCCGCACAAGTTCGAGGCGGGCACCCCGCCGATCGCGCAGGCGGTCGGTCTCGGCGCGGCGATCGACTACCTCAACTCGATCGGCATGGACAAGATCCTCGCCCACGAGCACGCGCTCACCGAGTACGCGGTCAAGCGGCTGGCGGACGTTCCCGACCTGCGGATCATCGGCCCGGCCACGGCCGAGGACCGGGGCGCCGCGATCTCCTTCACCCTCGGTGACATCCACCCGCACGACGTGGGCCAGGTCCTCGACGAGCAGGGCATCGCCGTCCGCGTAGGACACCACTGCGCGCGCCCGGTCTGCCTGCGCTACGGAATTCCTGCGACCACGCGAGCGTCGTTCTATCTGTACTCCACGCCGGCCGAGATCGACGCGCTCGTCGACGGCCTGGAGCACGTACGGAACTTCTTCGGCTGAAGGGCGTGCTGACAAGGTGAAGCTGGACTCCATGTACCAGGACGTCATCCTGGACCACTACAAGAACCCCCACGGGCGTGGTCTGCGGGACGGCGACGCCGAGGTGCACCACGTGAACCCCACGTGCGGCGACGAGATCACGCTGCGCGTGAAGTACGACGGCACGACCATCGCCGACGTGTCGTACGAGGGCCAGGGCTGCTCCATCAGCCAGGCCTCGGCCTCCGTACTGAACGAACTCCTCGTCGGCAAGGACCTCGCCGACGCGCAGAAGATCCAGGAGACCTTCCTGGAGCTGATGCAGTCCAAGGGCCGGATCGAGCCCGACGACGCCATGGAGGACGTCCTGGAGGACGCGGTCGCGTTCGCCGGGGTGTCCAAGTACCCGGCCCGGGTCAAGTGCGCCCTGTTGAGCTGGATGGCCTGGAAGGACGCGACGGCCCAGGCGCTGGACGGCGCCGACGCCGAAAGGAAGACGGCATGAGCAGCGACACCGTGGAGATGAAGCCGGCCTCCGAGGAGGAACTCCGCGAGGCCCTGATGGACGTCGTCGACCCCGAGCTGGGCATCGACGTCGTCAACCTGGGTCTGATCTACGGCATCCACATCGACCAGGAATCGAACATCGCCACGGTCGACATGACCCTGACCTCGGCGGCCTGCCCGCTGACCGACGTCATCGAGGACCAGGCCAGGTCCGCCACGGACGGCCTCGTCAACGAGCTGCGCATCAACTGGGTCTGGATGCCGCCGTGGGG
The DNA here is from genome assembly GCF_040628835.1 of Streptomyces sp. NPDC006134. Lineage (NCBI taxonomy): Bacteria > Bacillati > Actinomycetota > Actinomycetes > Kitasatosporales > Streptomycetaceae > Streptomyces > Streptomyces sp. NPDC006134. Next base: position 104,774 of record NZ_JBEXTV010000011.1, read on the forward strand.
CCCCGACAAGATCACGGACGACGGGCGCGAGCAGCTGCGGGCGCTCGGGTTCAACGTCTGAGACCCACCGGGACCGACCCGTCCCCTGGAACGGCGGCACCTTCGGGTGCCGCCGTTCTCCGTTCCCCCGTGGTCCGCCCCCCTGTTGCGTACGCTCGTCCACATGGGATACCTGCTGCTGGCCGGAGCCATCGCCGCCGAGGTCGCCGGGACCACCGCCATGAAGTACAGCGAGGGCTTCAGCAGGCTGTGGCCGTCGCTGCTGACCCTCCTCGGGTACCTGATCTCCTTCGGGCTCCTCGCGCAGACGCTGAAGACCCTCTCCATCGGCACCGCCTACGCCATCTGGTCCGGCGTCGGCACCGCCGCCATCGCCACCATCGGCATCGTGTTCCTGGGGGAGGGGATGACCCTCGCCAAGGCCGCCGGCATCGCGCTGATCATCGTCGGCGTGGTGGTGCTGAACCTGGGCGGAGCGCACTGACGCCCCGCCGCCCGCCCTGCGCCCCGTCGCCGCGGCATGGGCCGAGAGTATCGCCGAACCGCTCGCCCGCCGCACGGACCCGGTCACGGCACGGGCCCTGGCCGCCCTGGTGGACGGCATCTGCCTCCAAGTGCCGGCGCGGGTCGTTTCCCCAGGTCGGTGACGCCGGCGGGGGGTGCGCCGCCCGGTACGCGAGACGGCCGCGGGCCGGGTTGGCCTCCTCGGCCCCCGGCCGGTTAGGTTGCCCTCATGACCGACACGACTGCTCCCCGCACCACCGGCGCCGTGGCCGCCGGCCTCGCCACGATCGCCTCCGACGGCACCGTCCTCGACACCTGGTTCCCCGCCCCCGAGCTGGTCGCCGAGCCCGGCCCGTCCGGCACCGAGCGGCTCACCGCCGAGCAGGCCGCCCAGCTGCTCGGCGGCGGCGCGACCGCGGCGATCGGCCCGGACGCCCGCCGCGGCGTCGAGGTCGTCGCGGTCCGCACGGTCATCGCCTCGCTCGACGAGAAGCCGGTCGACGCCCACGACGTCTACCTGCGCCTGCACCTGCTCTCCCACCGCCTGGTCAAGCCGCACGGCCAGAACCTGGACGGCATCTTCGCCCACCTCGCCAACGTCGCCTGGACCTCGCTGGGCCCGGTCGCCGTCGACGACCTGGAGAAGGTCCGCCTCAACGCCCGCGCCGAGGGCCTGCACCTCCAGGTGACCTCCGTCGACAAGTTCCCCCGCATGACCGACTACGTCGCCCCCAAGGGCGTGCGCATCGCCGACGCCGACCGGGTCCGCCTCGGCGCGTACCTCGGCGAGGGCACCACCGTCATGCACGAGGGCTTCGTCAACTTCAACGCCGGCACGCTCGGCACGTCGATGGTCGAGGGCCGCATCTCCGCGGGCGTCGTCGTCGGCGACGGCTCCGACATCGGCGGCGGCGCCTCCACGATGGGCACCCTCTCCGGCGGCGGCAACGTCATCATCTCCATCGGCGAGCGCTGCCTGGTCGGCGCCGAGGCGGGCGTCGGCATCGCGCTGGGCGACGAGTGCGTGGTCGAGGCGGGCCTGTACGTCACCGCCGGCACCCGCGTGACGATGCCCGACGGCCAGATCGTCAAGGCCCGCGAACTGTCCGGCGCCTCCCACATCCTCTTCCGCCGCAACTCGGTCACCGGCGCCGTGGAGGCCCGGCCGAACAACGCGGTGTGGGGCGGGCTGAACGAGGTCCTGCACAGTCACAACTGAGCGGGGGCGGCCGTGAGCTGCGGCCGCCTAATCGATCAACGCCCTGAGCTGCTGCTGAGCTGTCGGCAGTTGTCGACGTTGGTCATTGCTGAGCGCCCTTCCACCGCCTGAGGACGGCCCGGGAGGGCGCTCGTGCGATGAGCACCGCATGACAAGTTCGTTCTCGGCCCGGCCCGATAGCGGTTCGCCTCGTGCACCGGTGCCCTACAAGGCTGCTACTCGTCGTCGCCGCCTGCTGCCGTTGATGTTACCCAGCGTGTCGAACCAAGATCACTGAGTTGCTGTCGGCCTCGGGTCGGGGGGGAGTGTTCAATGAACGGCGGATCCGATGATCAAGGAGACGCCAGATGAGCGACACCACCATCGAGCAGATACCGGGCAGCGAGCCGGCGGCGGTGGCCGTGCCGGCGAGTGACGAGCAGCTGGTCGCGATGCTCGTGGACCGGGCCCGCAGCGAGGGTCTGCAGCTGACCGGGGAGGGCGGGCTGCTCCAGCAGCTGACCAAGCGGGTCCTGGAGTCCGCCCTGGAGGGCGAGATCACCGATCACCTCGGCTACGAGAAGCACGACGCCGAGGGCCGGAACAGCGGCAACTCCCGCAACGGCACCCGGGCGAAGACGGTACTGACCGATGTCGGCCCGGTCGAGGTCAAGATCCCCCGGGACGTGGCCGGCACGTTCGAGCCGGCCATCGTCAAGAAGCGGCAGCGGCGCCTGACCGGGGTGGACGAGATGGTGCTGTCCCTGTCGGCGAAGGGCCTGACGCACGGTGAGATCTCCGCGCACCTGGCCGAGGTCTACGGCGCGAGCGTGTCCAAGGCCACGATCTCCACGATCACGGACAAGGTCATGGACGGCATGGCCGAATGGTCCAACCGCCCGCTGGACCGCGTCTATCCGGTCCTGTTCGTGGACGCCATCAACGTCAAGATCAGAGACGGGCAGGTGGCCAACCGGCCGATCTACGTCGTCATGGCGGTGACCGCCGAGGGCCACCGCGACATCCTCGGAATCTGGGCCGGCGACGGCGGCGAGGGCGCGGAGTACTGGCTGAGCGTGTTCACGGACCTGAAGAACAGGGGCGTCGACGATGTCCTCATGCTGGTCTGCGACGGGTTGAAGGGCCTGCCCGAGGCGGTGGAGACGGTCTGGCCCCGCACCGTGGTCCAGACGTGCGTCGTTCACCTCCTGAGGAACAGCTTCCGGCACGCGGCCCGCCAGGACTGGGACAAGATCGCCAAGGCGCTCAAACCCGTCTACACGGCGTCGAACGAGGCCGCCGCGACCGAGCGGTTCAGCGAGTTCCAGGAAGCCTGGGGCAAGAAGTACCCGGCGGTCATCCGGCTCTGGGAGAACGCCTGGGCCGAGTTCGTGCCCTTCCTCTCCTTCGACGTCGAGATCCGCAAGGTGATCTGCTCCACGAACGCGATCGAGAGCGTCAACGCCCGCATCCGCAAGGCCGTCCGGGCCCGCGGACACTTCCCCAACGAGGCTGCGGCCCTCAAGTGCGTCTACATGGCGCTGATGAGCCTGGACCCGACCGGCAAGGGCCGCAAGCGGTGGACCATGCGCTGGAAGGCACCCCTGAACGCCTTCCAGATCGCCTTCGAGGGCCGGCTCACCCCGGCCGCCAACTGAACCCCACAGAAACTGGATCAGCCGTCTACTGGACACATCCCGAGATCGAGTCCAAGGGGCACGTCGCGGCTAACGGACATATGATCCCCGCAGCAGCCAGCGGCTCTGGGATTGACCTCCGAAACCTTGTAGCCGAGTACGAAAAAACCAACACTCCGTACCTGAATTATGGTGTGGAGAAAGAGATTAGGGATGCAATCAAGGGGGGTAAGCAGCTGGTGATCTCGGTTATCCCCCACTACGGGAACCCTGGCAGTGGCATCCCCACCGAGATCGAGTTCAACTACGGGAGTGTGGAAGATGGCAAGATGAAGCACTGTGTGATCACGCAGTCGCCGACGGGTGGCACTACCCGAGGTAGCAAGAACTGCCCGAGGAGATGACAAGTGAAAACGACCTATGTGATGCGAGTGCTGGCTGTGCTGGGCGAGCCGCCCCGGCGGTACCAGGCTGGTTCGGCGTGGCACGAGCTGGAGCATGAGCTCGGGGTGAGCCTTCCCGCCGATTACAAAGAGATAGTCGACGGCTACGCCCCTGTTCAGATCAACGGCCACCTGAATCTGCTGCATCCGGCGACCGACCGCTGGAACCTGATCGAGGACATCAGGCGCACGTCTGAAGCTTGGTCACAGATCGACTGGGACGATGTCGAGCCCGAGGGAGACCCCCGCGTCGCCCTTGAGGTCCCCGAGTTGCTCTTCGGTGTTGCGGACGGTCTCATCCCGATCGCCTCCACCGACCGGGGAGAGAGCATCTTCTACGCCCCCAGGGGAAGAAGCGGCCTGGGCGTGCTCTTCGTCGAGAATGGCGAGGGCGAGTTCTTCGAGTACCCCATGGGCTTCGCCGAATGGCTGTGGCGCTGGCTGGCTGGTGAGGAGGTAACGGGGCCGGGTGGTTCCGCTTTCTACCCCGGGCCCGTGGCGCTCCGGGAACTGCCGATGGCCCCCGGTGAGCGGCCGGAGACACGGTACGGTCCAGCTCGCGATGTATGAAAGGTGTGTCAATTTAACGGCTGAGCTTGGTAGTTGAGTGGTCAGTGAACGCTTCTCATCCTGAGCGCCAGGCGATCTCGATGGCGTGAATGGCAGCGACGGTGGGTCACGTCCGCTGGAGTGGTGTATCGACGGCCACTCGGCGATCTCGTTTTGAGGCTATGCGGTGAGTTCGGTGGGCAGGAAGGTCTCGTCGGTTTCTGACTCGATCGGGTGGGGCCGGGCCTTGGCCAGCAGGTCGAGTCCCATGGAGCGGCGGGCCTCGGTCCACTCGTCGTTCTGTTCGGCCAGGACCGCGCCGACCAGGCGGATCACGGCGGAGCGGTCGGGGAAGATGCCGACCACGTCGGTGCGGCTGGGGGCACCTCCCGCGGCGAAGCCGTGGGGGAGGATCTCCTTGTTCAGCCGCTCTTGCGGGTTGTTCGACCAGATCTGCCGCCAGATCTCGCGGGGGAAGGCGGTGAATGCCAGCAGCTCGTGTTGGGCGGCGTCGAGGTGTTCGGCGGCCTTGGGGAACTTGGCTTCCAGGGCGTCGAGCACGTGCCGCATCTGGGCCTGGACCGCCTCGGAGTCGGGTTGTTCGAAGACGGTCCGCAGCAGCGTGGCGACCCAGGGCTGAGCGGACTTGGGAACCTGACGGAGCAGGTGGCGGGCGATGGGGGTGCCCCCGTGCCCGTTCAGGGCGTGGGGGAGGGTGCGGTATCTCTGTCACGAGGCGCCGGGCAGCACGGCGCCGATGGCGTCCACCAGGCCGGCGTGAGCATCGGAGATGACGAGCTGGACGCCGGACAGGCCGCGGGCGATCAGCGAGCGCAGGAAGGCGAGCCGGCCGGCGCCGTCCTCGGCGGTGGCGACGTCCAGGCCGAGGATCTCGCGGTGCCGGTCGGCGTTGACGCCGACCGCGATCAGGGCGTGCACGTTGATGATGCGGCTGCCCTCGCGGGCCTTCTATGCCTGCCATTTGGGCCGCCGTCATGGAGCGGTCGTTGGTCACCCGCAGTACAGACACCCCGGCTGACCTGATGAACCTCCAAGGTCGGGTGGACCAGATGTGGCGACAGTGGCACAGCTCGCCGCACAACCGGACCGAGGTCGGGGCCCAACTGCCCGAGTTGATCCGGGACGCCGAGGCGGCCGTGCGCGCCCTGGACGGCGATCAGCGGCGGGCTGCCCTCGTGGCCCTGTCCGACGTCTACCGGCTCACTGGCCAGGCCACCGCCTACGTTGCGCCTGCCGAGATGGCATGGGTGGTCGCCGACCGGGCCCTGTCTGCCGCCCAGGACGCCGACGACCCGCCGGCCATTGCCTCGGCGGCCTGGAACATGGGCAACATCCTCCGTGAGACCAGCTACCCCGAAGAGGCGCTGAGGGTGGTGCTGGAGGCGGCCGACCTGATGCGCCCTCACCTCGACGGTGCGCCCGAGGACTGGCACGGCATCTACGGCGCGTTGCAGTTGCACGCCGCCGTCACCGCCGCCCGCGAGGGCCGCGAGGGAGACGCCTGGCGGTACTGGGACGTGGGCGATCAGGTCGCCAAGTCGCTGCCCGCGGGCTACGTGCATCCGAGCACCGTTTTCGGGCGGGCGAACGTGGACTTCCACGCCATCTCCGTGGCGACCGACCTGCGCAAGTCGGCAAAGGCACTCGGTCTGGCCGACGACATCGACCCCGACACCATGCCGTCCGTCGAACGCCGGGCCCGCCTCTGGATCGAGGTCGCCCGTGGACACCTTCAGCGCGGCGACCGTACGGCTGCCCTGCATGTCATGCAGATGGCTCATCGGATCAGCTCCGAGACGGTCTCCTTCACCCCGTCCGCCCGCCATGTCGCCGCCGACCTGTGGCGCAACGCCCCACGCGCCATGCGGACGGAGGCCAGCCAACTCGCCGAGAAAGCAGGCGTGGTGACGGTCTGAAAGAGGGGACGGGGCGGGACAGGGGGACAATCCGTCCCCCTTCTCTCTTGTCCGGGCTCCTACGGTGACGTTCCGCACTCGGTCACTCACCGAAAGGTCCGGCATGTCACCTCTTCCCGCGCGATTGCATGCCTCCCCGTGCCGCAGCGCACCGCTCACCACCGTCCGTGCGACCGGCGAGGTGCGGGTGCCGCTCGCTCTGCATGTCGTTGACGACTTGCGGGGCACCACCGGCCTGGTCATGTCCCGCGCCGAGGCACAGTGGCTCTTCACGCAGTTGGCGGAGAGCCTCGGTCACGTCCACCGGATGCCGACGCCGTGTGGTCTGGAGGCGGTGCGGTGAACCGGCGCAGTCCCGCCCTCCAGCCGGTTCACGGGGAGACCGGCGTCCTCGTACATCCTGGTGGCGACCGGCGACCGGCCGCCGAGCACTGGCTGTCGTCCGCCCACCCGGCCCCCCGCCGGGCTCGGGCGGAATGGGCGGACCACGGTGTGGCCTTGCTGCCGCTGGGGACGCTGTTCTCCGCCGTACGGATTCCGGGGCGCCTGGTCCAGGCCGTGGCGGCCACCACCGAAGCCGAGGAGATCGACGATTTTCTCGACGAGTTCCTCGGCGGCGGCCCGGTCATCTGTGATCCGCGCGGCCCCCGGTACTACGCGCTCGTACCCGCGAGTGTGCCGACGACCTGGCGCCAGGCCGTGGACGACTGGCGCCGGGCGGCGGACGCCGACTGCCTCGGGCGGGGCACCTGGCTGGGGGTCCCCCGGGTCGGTGCGACGGAGTTCGACTCGCGCGCGCTCGCCGGTTACTGGGCGGTGGCCGTGTCGTCCCCGGGGCTGCTCTGCCCGCCGCTCACCGTGGCCCGGCTGATCGCCGCCGGGGTGCACCGGCTGTCCGAGGGGGAGGGGCCGTGGCCGGGGAGGTGGTCCTGAGACCCCGTGCCCGGCGGTGCCGTACGTGGGCGTCCTCCGGCCTCGGCCGTCGGTGATCCGGAGGTCAGGCCCCGGTTCCGGCGCGGACGATGCGGGTGACGATCTCCTTCGCCACGGCCGGGAGGTCGGCGTCGGTGACGAGGCGGACCGGGCCGGACGGGTCGGGGTGGAAGACGGTCAGGCCGTCGTCCTCGACCGTGACGTGGCCGTGCTCGAAGGAGTAGAGGTCGGGGCGGAGCATCGACAGGGCGGTGACCGGGTCGTGCGGGGTGGTCCAGGTGCGGCCCTTGAACGCGATCCAGGTGTCGATCTCCCGGGCGAGGGCGGCGCCGTAGCGGCCGGCGGCGCGGATCGCCTCGATGCCGTCGCTCTCCACCCGGAAGCGGGTGGTGGTCTCCAGGCCGCTGACGACCATGGGCATCCCGGCCTCGAAGACGACGCGGGCGGCGGTGACGTCGCTGAGGATGTTGTGCTCCGGCTTGGCGCCGGGGCCGAAGAAGCCGCCCATCAGGTAGACGGTGCCGACGGCACCGGCGAAGGCCGGGTGCCGCTGGAGGGTCCGCGCCAGGTTGGCGAGCGGCCCGATCGCCATCACGTCGACCTCGCCGGGCCGGGCCTGGACGGTTTCGGCGAGGAAGTCGGCGGCGTCCAGGTCGTCGCGGACCGGTTCGGTGTGCAGGTCGTCGAAGCAGGTGCCTTCGTGGCCCGGCCACCACACCTCCTTGCCGGACAGGGTCTCGGCGGCGCCGGGGACGACGGCCAGTTCCTCGCCGGCGAGGGCGGCGAGGCGGTGGGCGAGCCGGGCGCGCAGCAGGGTGTCGCCGTAGACGGTGGTGACGCCGGCCAGGCGGACCTCGGGCGAACCGAGGAGGACGCCGAGCGCCAGGGCGTCGTCGACGTCACTGCCGATGTCGGTGTCGAGGATGAGGGCGCGGGGGTGGGAGGTGGGGTGGAGGTGGTTGTCGGTCATGGGGGGGCTCCGGGGGAGGGAGGGGTGGATGGTGGTGGAAGAGCAGGGGCAGGGACAAAGGCAGGGGTAGGGGCAGGGTTACTTCAGGCCGCTGCCCGCGATGGACTGGGTGAAGTGACGCTGGAGGCGCAGCAGGACCAGCAGGGGGATGAGGGTGAGGATCGCGGCGGCGGCGAACACCTGCCCGTAGTCGACGACGAGCTGGCCCTGGAGGGTGCTCAGCGCGATCGGGCCGAGCTGGCGGCTGGGTTCGGTGCCGATGAGCAGCGGCCACATGTACGACTGCCACTGGAAGGTGAACAGCGTCAGGCCGGCGCCGATGAGGGCGGGGCGGGACAGCGGCAGGTAGATCTTCCAGAAGACGCCCCACCAGCCGAGCCCGTCCATGCGGGCGGCCTCGACGAGTTCACGGGGCACGGCGAGGAAGAACTGCCGCAGCAGGAAGATCGCCAGGCCGTTGCCGATGCCGGGCAGCATCAGGCCGAGGTAGGTGTTCTGCAGCCCCCAGTCGCGCAGGGTGGTGGACAGCGGAATCGCGATCGCGTCGAACGGGATCATGAAGCTGAGCAGGATCACCGCGAACACCGCGCCGCGGCCGGGGAAGTCGAAGACCGACAGGGCGAAGGCGGCGGTGGCCGACAGCAGCAGACCGACGACGATCACCGCGGCGGCCACGCCGATGGAGTTGAGCACGGCCCGGCCGAAGTCGCCCTCCAGGAGGGTGACGTAGTTGTCGGGCGTGGCGTGGGTGGGGACGAAGGAGCGCCAGGTCAGCTCGTCCAGCCCGGCGAGGACCTCGTCGCCCGGCCGCAGGGAACCGGCCAGCACCCACAGCAGCGGCAGGGCGAACAGCAGGCCGATGACGGCGGCGACGACGGCGGGGGCGTGCCGCAGCGGGGCGGGCCGGCGGCGGCCGGGGGCGGGGGCGGGGAAGGGGCCTGCGGGCGGGCCGGGCGGGTCGGTCGTGGAGGCCGCCGGGGACTTGAGGGACGCGGGAGACGTGGGAGACGCGGGGGGTACGGGGGTCATGGAGTCACTCCTCGCCGCGCATCAGCCGGTACTGGACGGAGACCACCACCAGGGTGATCGCGACCAGCAGCACCACTTCGGCCTCGGCGTAGTTGATGTCGCCGACGCTGTAGGCGCGGCGGAACACGTCGTACATCATCAGGTTGGTCGACCCCTCGGGGCCGCCCTGGGTGAGCAGCTGGACCGGCGCGAACACCAGGAAGTTGGCCACGGTGTCGGCGACCAGGACGAAGGCCAGCGGGCGGCGCAGCAGGGGCAGCGTGACGCGGGTGAACCGCTGCCAGGCGGAGGCGCCGTCGACGGCGCAGGCGTCGTAGACCTCGGCGGGGATGTCCTGCAGGCCCGCGATGAGGAAGGTCATCCAGTAGCCCACGCCGACCCAGGACATCAGCACGATCAGGGACGGCAGCGCCTGTCCGGGGCTGGTGAGGAACCGCTGGTCGGGCAGGCCGAGGGTGTGCAGCAGGGCGTTGAGGGGGCCTTCGGGCCGGTACAGGATGCTCCAGATGACCGCCGAGACGGCGGGCGGCACGGCGATCGGCAGGAACACCAGCGAGCGCCAGAACCGGGCGCCGGCGAAGCGCCGGTTGAAGAAGACGGCGAGCGCGAGGGCCGCGGCGACCTGGAGTGGGTTGATGATCAGGCTGAAGACCAGGGTGACCCGGACACTGTCCCGGAACTGCGGGTCGCGGAACAGGTCGGCGTAGTTGTCCAGGCCGACGAAGCGGGTGACGCCGTCGGTGAGGCTGTGGTGGTGCAGGCTGTCGACGACGGCCATGCCGGCGGGCAGCAGCCGCAGTACCACCAGGGCGAGGACGGCGGGGGCCAGGAAGCACAGCGCCGGTTTGAGGTGCGAGGTCCGCCGGGAGGGAGCCGCGGAGGCCGTGGCGGCGGGCCGGGCGGAGGCACGCGCGGAGGCACGTGCGGGGGTGCGGGGTGGGGTCATCGCAGGCGCTCCCAGGTGCGGACCAGTTCGTCCGCCGCGTCGGCCAGCCGGGCCTCGGCGGGCGAGCCGTTGCGGATGTCGGAGAAGGCGGAACCCATGACCGTCTCGAACTGGGTGTATCCGATGCTGCGGGGGCGGCTGACGGCGGTGTGGGCCAGTTCGTGGCGCATGATCCGGGGCACGCCCTCGGTGGCGCGGGTGGCGTGGCGTTCGAGGTCGGCGGTGTAGCGGTCGAACGCCGCGCGGTTGGCGGGGATGAGCGGGGAGACGGCGACGGAGGCGAGATTGCCCTCGGGGTCGAGGGAGGCGAACTCGACGAACCGGCGGGCCTCGTCGGGACGGGCGCTGTACGGGTTGACGCCGAGCGACCAGGAGCCCGTCGGGGTCACGGGCCGGCCGTCGGCGAAGTACGGCAGCGGCGCGACGCCCCAGTCGAGGTCCCGTACGGCGGCGAACTCGTTGAGCTTGGAGGGGCCGCCGACGAAGAAGGCCGTCTTGCCGGTGCTGAACAGCGAGGAGGTCTGGGCCTGGGTGACGGCGCGGGGTGCGAGGCCGTCGGCGAAGAGGCGGCCGTACCAGGTCATGGCGCGGATCCAGCCGTCGGTGGTGACGGCCGGGGTGAGCATGTCGTCGCCGGTGATGCCGGAGCCGCCGCCCAGGCCCTCCACGAGCGGCTGGAGGCAGTAGTACGACTGGATCTGCTCCAGGACCAGGGCGTGGACGGCGCCGGCGCGGTCCTGGGCGCGGCGGCCGGCCTCGGTGACCTCCTCCCACGTCCACCGGTCGGCGGGGTCGGCGCCGGGCGCGCGGACACCGGCGGCGGCGAGCAGCCGGGCGTTGTAGAAGAGGTACTGGGTCGACGTCCACAGCGGCAGCGACCACAGGCGCCCGTCCCAGGAACTGGCGCCGTACTGCTCCTCGCTGACGGCGGCGCGGGCCCGGGCGCCGGTGCCGGGGCGGGCGGCGTCGAGGTCGGTGAGGAAGCCGCGGGCGGCGAGCGCCGGGACGCGCGGCTGGTCGGCGAAGTAGACGTCGATGGCGCTGTCCCGCGCGGTCAGCCGCAGCTGGAGGACGTCGCTGAGCTGGGTGGGCGGGATGGCGGTGTAGGCCACCCGGGCCCGCGGCCGGGCCGCGCGGAAGGCGTCGGTCAACGGCCGCAGGCTTTCCGGGGTGTTGGGGCCGAGGAAGCGGAGGGAGGCGGTGCCGTCGGCGGTGCCGCCGCCCGAGCAGCCGGCCAGCGCCGCGCCGCCGGCGACGGCGAGGGCGGCTCCCAGCAGCCCTCTGCGGCTGAGGCGGCCCGCGGACGGGCCGGAGGGGGGAGGAGAGGCCATGACGTTTCCAAATCGTTTTGCAGCGCGTGGCGCTGAAAAGCACAGGTGTGGGCTGGACGGCCCCCGGCGACGGTGCGGAGCCCGGGCAGCACGTTACAAAACGTTTTGCGTTTTGGGTAGAGTGCGGGGACGGGGCGGTGGCGGGCGCCGCCCGGTGGGTGACGGAGGCGGGATGCGGCAGAAGGGCCGGGCCACCATCGTGGACGTGGCGGCGGAGGCGGGGGTGAGCGTCACGACGGTGTCGCACGTGCTCAGCGGACGCCGGCCGGTGTCGGCGGCCACCCGCGCCCGGGTGGAGGACGTCGTCCGGCGCCTCGGGTACCAGGCCGACCCGTCGGCGCGCGGGCTGCGCACGCAGCGCACCCGCCTGCTGGGCCTGGTGGTGCCGGACATCACCAACCCGTTCAACGCCGAACTGGCCGCGGGGCTCCAGGAGGCGGCGCTCGCCCGGGACTACCTGACGGTGGTGTGCGAGACCCCGAAGGAGCCGTCCCGGGTCCGCGCGGTGATGCGGCAGCTCACCGCGCGCCGGATCGACGGCCTGGTGCTGGGCCGGTACGCCACCGGCGAAGGGGTCCTGGATCCGCTGCTGGCGACCGGCGCGCCCGTGGTGCGGCTGGGCGGCCGGCTGGACGCGGGCCCCGGCGACGTGGTGCACGCCGCCGAGACCGAGGGGATGCGGGACCTGGTACGGCACCTGGTGCGGGACCGCGGCTACCGGCGGATCGGCTTCATCGGCGGCGCGCGGGGCGCGGAACCGGGCGGCGAACGCCACCGCGGCTACCGGGAGGCGCTGGCCGAGGCCGGCCTCGCGGTGCCCGAGGAACTGGTCGCGTGGACGGACTTCACCCGCGAGGGCGGCCGGGCGGGCGCGGCCCGGCTGCTGGCCGCCGCCGAACCGCCGGACGCGATCGTCTGCGCCAACGACCTCATCGCGATCGGCGCCCTCGACACGGCACGGGCCTCGGGCCTGCCGGTGCCCGGCCGGGTGGCGATCACCGGCTACGACGACATCGAGGCGGCGGCGCTCGTCTCCCCCGCGCTGACCACGGTGCTGAACCCGGCGCGGGAGATCGGGCGGACGGCGGCCCGCCTCCTGGCGGACCGCCTCGACGGGGAGGACCGCGGACCGGCCAGGGAACTGCTGCTGGCGCACCGGCTGGTGCGGCGCGAGTCCGCCTGACCCGGCGCGGCGGCGGGGAGGAGCGGTGTTGGCCGCGTACTGCGGTGGCGGTGGCGGGGCTCGGTGGCGGTGGCGGTGGCGGTGACGGGGCTCGGTGGCGGTGGCGGGGCTCGGTGGCGGTGGCGGCGACGGGGCTCGGTGTCGGAGCGCGGTGACGGGGCGCGGGAACGGTGACGGGGCGGGAAGCGGACGTCCCCGGTACCGGCGTGATGTGCGCGGGTACCGGGGACGTCCGGGCCGGCGTCAGGCTTCCAGGCTGTAGAGGGTGAACTCCTCCCAGGAACCGGAGACCTCGGTGGAGCGGGCGCGCAGGACGTACTGGAGCGAGCCGGTGTAGCCGTTCTCCATGGCGACGAAGAGGCCGTTCAGCGTGGACTGGAGGGCGAAGCGGTCCAGCTCCTCGTTGTAGTACACGATGAACCGCTCCCAGCCGCCCACGCTGGTGGAGCGGGCGCGCAGCACGTTCTGTGCACTGCCGGTGTAGTTCTTCTCGACCGCCACATAGAGGTTGTTCGCGAGAGACCTCAGGGCGTACGTCTGGGTGGTCTCGTCCCATTCGAAGGCGAAGCCTTCCCAGGAACCGCCGAATTCGAGGGAACGGGCCCGCAGAACGCCGGTGTTCGGGGCCGCGTAGCTCTTCTCGGTGGCGACGAACCGGTTGTTGCGGGCCGACTGCATGGCCATCAGCTCGGGCTCCGCGGCCAGGGCGGAGGCGTCGTCACCGGGGGCGGGCGCCGCCTGCCGGGTGGTCTTCTCCTCGCCTATCCGCGCCAGTTCGGCGCCGTCCACCGCCTCCCACCCGGCGGGCACGGCGGCCGGCCGGTCGGCCTGCGGGGCGGCTTGGGCCACGGGCACGGTCAGCGCGGAGGCCGCCAGCAGGGCGCTCAGGGACACCAGGACGGAGGTCATGCGTCGCACAGGTCTTCCTCACTTTTCGACAAACGGATTTCGAGGGGTGGGGTTTTGTGTGCGCGGCTGTGCCGTCCCGAATTCGTCCGCACCCCCGGAAACTGCGGTCGGCGCCCCTCCCCGGGCGCTTCGGCAGGCGCTGCACCACTTGGCGAAGCCGGGCAAGCGTAACGTCTGTGACGTGATTTCCGGCAGTGATTTCATGGCGCTTCGGGGAATCTTGGAAAGGGTCGCGCTGTATTTCTGATTCCGCTGTTTTCCGTTAAGACCGGCGAAACTCTTCGTTCTCGTCGCGGCCGTGAAGCGGTTCTCGTCGCGGACGCGACACGCCCCGGCCGTCCGGGCTGTCCGGGCCGGGGCGTGACCTTCCGGTGGTTCTGACAGATGAACAGGTGGACGCAGAGTCCGATCAGACGCCGAACCGACGAAACGAGGGCCGGAGATGCCTGACATGACGAACGAGCGGGCGAGGACCGTGGCGCGTTGGCTGACCGGGGCGGGTGCCGCGGCGGTGATGTGCTGGCTCCCGGCGGGGGCCGCGCACGCCGACGAGACGAACACGGCCTCGCACAACGGCCCCCGGGTGGGGCTGATCAACACCGGCCAGGTCGACGACCCGATGGAGGACGTGCTGGAGCACACGCTGCTCTTCGGTGACGGTTACGCCTGGAACTGACCCTCTTCGGAGGAGGCGAGGAACTCCTCGTACACCGCCCGCAGTCCGTCGGCCGTCTCCCGGCCGGCGGGCCGCAGGGGCGGGCGGACCGGGCCCGCGGGCAGGCCCAGGGCGGTGAGGAGGCTCTTGGCGGTGACCGTGCCGGGCAGGCCGACCGCCATCATCCGCTCGATCAGCGGTGTGGCCCGCTGCTGGAGCCGGGCGGCCCGGGCCGTGTCGCCCGCGTCGAACGCGTCCAGGACGGCGCGCATCCCGGCCGGGGCGACGTTGGCGACCGTGCTGACGTACCCCGCGGCGCCGATCGCGTACAGGGCGAGGTTGTGCTCGTCGCAGCCCGCGTAGTACGCCAGCTCCGTGCGGGACAGCACCTTCTGGGTGCCGAGCAGGTCGTAGGAGCAGTCCTTGACCGCCACGATCCTCGGGTGCCCGGCGAGGCGCAGGATCGTGCCGGGTGCGATGCGGACGCCGGTGCGGGCCGGGATGTCGTACAGCATCAGCGGCAGGCCGCAGGCGTCCGCGACCTGCCGGAAGTGGGCCTCCAGCGCGTCCTGCGGGGGTCTGCTGTAGTACGGCGCGACCACCAGCAGCCCGTCCGCGCCGGCCTTCTCGGCCGCCAGCGCCAGCTCCATGGTGTGCCGGGTGTCAAAGGTGCCGACACCGGCCACGATCGTGGCACGGTCGCCGACCGCCTCCCGCACCGCCCGGACGAGCGCGGCCTTCTCGGCGTCGGTCGTGGTGGGCGACTCGCCCGTGGTGCCGGACAGCACCAGGCCGTCGCAGCCCCGCTCCACCAGGTGGGCGGCGAGACGCGCGGCGCCGTCGGGGTCGAGGGCGCCCGTCTCGGTGAAGGGCGTGACCATGGCGCAGAGCGTGCGGCCGAAAGGAGGGGGTGAAGGGCGGTCGGGGGGAGAGGACTCGGAGGGAGAGGGCAGGGGGCGGGCCGAGGGCGGGGGCAGGGGGTTGCCCGGGGAAGGGAGCAGGGGGTTGCCAGGGGAAGGGGGTGGAGGGGTGTCCGGGGAAGGGGACAGAGGGTCGTGCGAGGAGGGAGGCAGGGAGCGGTCCGTCGTCATGGGAGTAGTCTCGACAGAAGGATCTTGTAGCTCCACTTAAATCTTCTACGACGTATGGATAAGGGGTGCTTCAGCATGGGGGGTAGCGCAAGCGGCGCGGGCGGCATCGAGCGGCTCGATCTGGGCGAGGTGCCCTATCAGGACGCGGTCGAGGAGATGGCCGGCTGGGTCGAGCAGCGGCGCGCCGGGCGGATCCGGGACCGGCTGGCGCTGCTCACCCATCCGCCCGTCATCACCTACGGCTCCCGCACCCCGCCCGCCGAGCTCCCCGCCGCCTCGGACATCCCGCTGGTCCCCGTCGACCGCGGCGGCCAGGCCACCTACCACGGCCCCGGCCAGCTCATCGGCTACCTGGTGCTGAACCTGCGCGAGCGCGGGCCCGGCGACATCGTGCGCTGGGTGGAGAACGGACTGATCGAGGCGTGTGCCGCGCTCGGCTTCGAGACGGTGCGGCGGGACACCCCGCCCGGTGCCCAGTCGCTGGTCGGCGTGTGGACGCCCGACGGGCGCAAGCTGGTCTCCATCGGCATGCGGATCCGCGGCGGTGTCACCAGCCACGGTTTCGCCCTCAACATCACCTCGGACCTCGTGGAGTTCACCCGCTTCGTCGCGTGCGGACTGCCCGACGTCGCGATGACCTCGCTCGCCGAGCTGGCGGCGGAGGCGGGGCGCCCCGCGCCGACCGAGAAAGAGGTCCGGGACGCGGTGGCGGAGGCGCTGGGCGCGCGGTAGGCCGCCCGGCGCGGTGGCAGGGCGCGTGGGCGCGGCGTGCCCGGGGCGGCGCGGGGGCGGGGAGGGGTAGCGGGGGCCGGTCCGGGTACCCGGGTGTCCCGAACCGAGAGGAGGCGGAACACCGTGACCGGGACCACAGCACCCAGGCCCGTCCACGACGGGCACCACTCCGTGGGCGAACTGGTGGGTCAGGCCAGCGAACAGCTCTCCCGGCTCGTACGTCAGGAAGTGGCCCTCGCCAAGGAGGAACTGGCCGAGAAGGGGAAGCGCGCCGGACGCGGCGGCGGGATGCTCGGCGCCGCGGGCGCCGTCGCCTACGTCGGTCTGTTCGCCCTGGCCGGCACGGCCGTCGCCGCTCTCTCGCTGGCGCTGCCCGTCTGGGCCGCGGCGCTCATCGTGACGGCGGTGCTGTTCGCGGTCGCGGGCCTGCTCGCCGTGGCCGGACGCGCCCAGCTCCGGCGTGCCGCACCCCCCACGCCCGAGACGACCCTCGGCAGTGTCAGGGCCGACGTGGAGGAGATCAGGGAAAGGGCGCATCGATGACGGACCCGATGGACCCGACAGGACGGATGGACCGGACGGGGCGGATGGACCGGACAGGGCGGGCAGGGCAGGCGGCCGGCGGGGCCAAGGGCCCCGACGAACTGCGGCGGCAGATCGAACAGACCCGCCACGAACTCGGCGACACCGTCGAGGAGCTGGCGGGCAAGGCGGACGTGAAGGGCCGGGCCAAGGCGCGGGCCGCCGACCTGAAGGACAGGGCCGGGGCGATGACCGTGCAACTGCGCAGCAGCGCCGCCCAGGCCGGGCACGCGGTGCAGGAACGGGCGAGCCGGGCGAGCCACACCGTGGAGCACAAGGCGCCGGGACCGGTCCGCGACGTGGTGCGGGCCGGGCGCAGGCACCCGGGCCCGGTCCTGCTCGCGGGCGCGGCGGCGGGCGCCGTGGTCGCGGCGGGCGTGCTGCGGCGGCGGCACAACGGGCACCGCTGATCCGGTCGGCGGGAAAGCGAAGGGGCCTCTGCGCGGCGAGTGCCAGGGGCCCCTTCTGCACGCCCTCACCCCCTGACAGCGCCGGTGTCGGCACCGGTTCCGGTTCGAGTTGCGAACTCCGGTCGCCCGGACCGGAGTCCGGAGACTTGACCTCAAGCATGGTCGAGGTCGAAGAGTGGGCGTGTGGCCGACGGCCACCTTCGAACACCGACTTCCGGAGGCCGGCATGACCCGCCGTACCGCAGTCACCGCAGCACATCCCGATCTCACCCGCGCGGACGCCGCGGCGCCCTTCTTCAGCACCTGGCGCGTGGGGACCCCCGAGCGGCAGCGGCAGACCGTCGAGGCGATCGCCCGCACCTGGCAGCGCCGCCCCTGGCCCGCCGGGGACCTGCGGTCGTACCACGTCTACAGCGGGCACGACGGAGAGACGCTCATGCACCACGCGCAGTGGGCGAGCGAGCAGGCGTACGAGTCCTTCGCGAAGACGCACCGGCAGGAGCGCGTCGACGAGATCGACACGGCGGTGCCGGGCATCGAGCGGCTGGGGCTCGGCCGCTACCGGCACCACCGCAGCCGCGAGCGCGCCGCCGGTGACGACCGCGTCCCCGGCCTGATCGTGACGGTGCGGATCGACTTCGAGCCCGCGGCGGCCGGGCGGCGCGCGGACTGGATCGACCTCGTGCTCAAGGCGCTCGCCGACGAGCCGGCGGAGCACCGCGGCCTGATCGCCGCCCACTTCCACCTGAGCGCCGACGGCGGTCACGTCCTCAACTACGCCGAGTGGGAGAGCGCCCGCGCCTACGACGACGCCCTCGCCGCGGACGCCGGCCCGGCGGCGGAGCTGTGGGAGCGGGTGCGGACGTACCCGGGTGTGAAGGGCTTCACCGGCAGCCGGTACGACCACGCCCTGGGCCTCGTGCCCGCCTGAACCCGCTCCCCGGCCCGGCCCGTCAGGGGCGGAACCGCAGCACCTGCGGGTCGTGGTCGCTGATCTGGTCGTGGAACTCGGCGTTCAGGTGCACGCTGTCGTACTCCAGCCCGTCGCCGCGCCGGATCGACGGGCTGACCAGGATCTGGTCCAGGGCCTGGCTGTTGCCCTGGTAGACGTACGAGTAACGCTCGCTCGGCGGCAGCGACTTGACCGCCGACCACAGCTCGCCGTCGCCCTCCAGGATCCGGGTGGTCGTGGAGAACTCGAAGTCGTTGATGTCACCGAGCACGACGACGTCCGCGTTCTTCTGGACGTCGAGGATCTCCTTGACGAAGGCGTGGACGGCCTTCGCCTGGAGGTGGCGCTGGGTCTCCGAACTCCGCGCCGGCGGCTGGTACTGGGAGGTCAGGCCCTGGTCGCCGCCCTTGGAGTTGAAGTGGTTGGCGACGACGACGACCGTCCGGCCACGGAAGACGAACTCGCCGGCCAGCGGCTTGCGGCTGTTGGCCCAGGCCGGGTCCGCCGGGTCGATCCGGCCGGGGGAGACGGTCAGGGCCGCCTTGCCGCGCACCCTCGTCACCCCGGTCGCGGTGGTCGCGTCGCCGCCGGGGCGATCGGTGAAGGAGACCCGCCCGGGGTTGAACAGGAACACCTGGCGGATGTTGCCGCCCGGCTCGCCGCCGTCGGCCTTGTCGGCCGGGTCGACGGAGCGCCAGTCGTAGCGCGGGCCGCCCGCCGCGGCGATCGCGTCGATGAGCCGGGCCATCGTCTCGTCGGCGGCCACCGTGCCGTCGTCCGTGGCGCCGTTGTTGTCCTGGATCTCCTCCAGGGACACGATGTCCGGCGAGGAGAGGTGGCGCACGATCGCGTCGGCGTGCGCGGCGAAGGTGTCGTCGGACGGGTCGAGGTTCTCGACGTTGTACGTCGCCACCGCCAGTTCGCCGCCGCGCTGCGGGCGCGTCGTCTCGCGCTCCAGGCCGCCGCCGGTCAGGGTGCCGAGCTCGCGGGCGACGAGGGTGTAGCCGCCGTACTGGTTGTAGTCCAGCGGGCCGGTGGTGGCGCCGGCGAGGGTGTCGCCCACGTTCGCCTTCGGGAAGTCGGCGGCCCGGCCGAGGGACTGGATCTGGAGCCGGCCCGTGTTCTGGGCGTCGTAGGAGCCGTAGACGGTGCCGCCGCGCCGGTTGCGGTGTTCGTCCGGCTTCACCGTCACCCACAGCTCGGTGTACGGGTCGGTGGCGCCCACCACGCGCACGTCGGCGACGGAGACGTTCATGCCCTCCCAGGACTCGTAGCGGTCCAGGGCGTACCGGTCCGGACGGAGGGGGAGGCCGTTGACCGAGCCCTTCGCGGCGGGGTCGCCGTCGGGCGCGTACCGGCCGGGCACGGCGGCGGCGTCTACGGTCACCGGGGCCGGGACCGCGTTGCCGCCCGAGACCACGGTGACCGTGGGGCGGGTGATCTCGGTCAGCGACTGGTTCCCCGAGGAGGTGCCGCCGGGCACGTACTCCGTCACCGTGCCGGAGACGGTGACCGCGTCGCCGACGGCGGCCTTCGGGGTGGAGGACGTGAAGACGAACACGCCCTCGCTGGTGGCCGGGTCGGCGTCCGGGGACGGGTCCTGCATCCAGAAGCCTCTGGAGGAGCCGTAGGTGCGCACGCCGGTGACGATTCCGGTCACCCCCGTGACCTGCCGGCCGGCGTACGGGGATATGCGGGTGGTGCCCTGGATGTCGTGGATGCGCACGGAATCGGCGTGCGCGGGCGCGCTGAGGACGACGGTGGACGCGGCGGAACAGACGGCGGCGACGGTGAGCGCGGCCAGCCGCGCGGACGACTTGCTCGGCAAGGGATCCCTCCGGGGACGTGACGGAACGCCGGGTCGAGGGCGGAACGGAGGACGGAACGGATGGTGGAGCAGGAGGGAACCGTGGGACGCGCGTGGTCACGTGTGCGCGGTGAGGCGTGCAGGGAGTGCGGACGGCGTGAGGAACACGTGTCCTACGGCTCTACGCGCGTCAATCTCCTGCCTGGCCAAGCCCGTTGTCAAGGTTTCGGCCATGTACGGCGGCCGTCGGGCAGATGAACCGGGCGGCATGGGGCGAAACCCGTCTAGGCTGAGCGGTTGAGCCGTGCGGCCCGGTGGGCGCACGGCGTACCAGGTGGTCGTACGCACCTCCCAGGTGGCCGTACGAATTTTCCAGACGGGCGTACGGCCTACGTGGCGGGCGTACGGCCTTCGAGGCGCGCTAGGAGAAACAGCCGATGTCAGACAGCTCCCCCCTGCCGCCGGTGCGGTTGCACGCCGAAGCGGAGCTGGCCCGCGACGCGCTGTCCACGCCGTTGCTCTCCCGGGCCGCGCGGCTGGCCCGCTGGGCCGGGCCGGACACCCGGGTCGACGCCGGGGGCGGACTCGTCGACGAGCAGCTTCCGGCGGCGGCCGAGGCGCTCGGGCTGAGCGGGGACGACGCCGCGGCGTACGCGAGCGAGGCCTGGCGGGTCGCCGTGGACACCGGGCTGGTGGAGATCGTCGACGAGGAGAAGGGCACCGTCGCGGCGGGCGCGGACCTCGCGCTGCTCACCGGCGGCTCGCCCCACGACGTGCTCCAGGTGTGGCTCGGCGCCCTGGAGACGGCGCTCGCCGACGCGAGCGTGCCCGACCTGGGCGAGATCGTCGACGCGATGGCCGAGGGCGGCGAGGTCGACCTGTCGGCCCTGGACTTCGATCCGGAGGGCGAGGCGGAGTTCCTCGACGGGGTGCTCGGCAACCTGTACCTCCTCACCGTCGACGAGGACGGCCCCGGCGGCGGTCCGGTGCCGCTGCCCGCGCTGGCCGCGTCGGTGCTGGTGCCCGACGACATGGCCGAGCCCACCGACGACGTGCTCCAGCAGGTGTCCGACGCGATGATGCGGCTGGACGAGCAGTTCCGGCTGCTGGAGCCGGCCGGTCTCGTGGAGTACACGCCGGTCGACGAGGCCCTCCTGGCGGAAGGCGAGGGCGAGGGCGGGGACACGGCCGACGGGCCCGTGACGACCGGCGACGACATGGACGTCACCCGCTACGGCATGGTCCGGCTCACCCCGCTCGGGCTGTACGGGCTGCGGGCCCGGCTGCTGGAGGCCGGCTTCGCCGCGCCCGCGGTCGGCGACCTCGCGGACAAGGGCGCCGACGCGCTGCTCGACGGGACCGCCGCGTTCGGGCCGGCGGCGGCGCAGGCCGAGACCGAGCAGTGGCTCGCCCGCCGGGAACCCCTCGCCGCCGCACGCGAGCTGCTGGCGGCGGCGCGCGGCTCGGACGCCGGGGCCCCGCTGCGGCGGCTGTGCTGCCAGCAGGCGCTGTCCCTGGTCGGCGCCGACGCCGAACCCGCCCTGCGGGAGGTCCTCGACGACGCCGAGCTGGGCGGGCTGGCCCGGGTGTGGCTCACCGAGCACGGCGCCCGGGACGTGCCCGCGCCGTCGGAGGCGATGGTCTTCTGGCTCACCATCGACACGGTGGCCGCCCAGCTCGCCGCCGAGGGCAACTCGGAGGAGCTGCGGGCCCTGGTGGAGGGGCTGGCCCGGCAGCACAGCGGCTTCTTCGACACGGCCTGGCGGGTGGGCCATCCGGCCACCGCGGACGTCCTGGAGGCGATGGGGCGGCTGCACCCCGACAAGAAGATCGCCAAGGAGGCCCGGAAGGCGGCCTTCAAGGCCCGGTCCCAGCGGGCGGGCTGAGACGCGCGGCTGGTGGTCCGCGCTCCCGCTCCGCGTCCCCGCTCCGCGTCCCCGCTCCGCGTCCCCGCTCCGCGTCCTTGCCGCCGACGGGGTGCGGGGCGCGGGGCGCGGGACCGGTGGGTGGGCGGGCGTGGATTCACGCAAGCGGGACCGGTGACGTCCCGTGGAGTTCAACCGGCGTTCAGGCACGGGCGCGACGGTGACGGCGTAGCCAGGCCCGCCACCCTCCACGGCTCGCCCACCGTCACAGGAGACACCATGTCGCTCACCCGCAGGGACTTCGCCAGACGATCCGCGGTCACCGGTGCCGGCATCGCGCTGGCGGGCAGCGTCGGCGCCCTCGCCTCCGCCCCGAACGCGCTGGCGTCCACGGACACCGAGAGCGTGGGGGAGGAGCCGGCGGACCGGCACGGCGGCGGCGTCGGCTACGGCCCGCTCGTCCCCGACCCGGACGGCGTCCTCGCCCTGCCCGCCGGGTTCACGTACCGGATCCTCACCCACAGCGGCCGGACGACCCTGGAGTCGGGCGAGTACACGCCCTCGAACCACGACGGCACGGCCGCCTTCGACGGCCCCCGCGGCACCACCCTCCTCGTCAACAACCACGAACTGGGCGGCCCCCGCTCCCGCTGGGCCCACCCCGTGCCGCTCACCGAGGGCCTGGTCTACGACCCGGCGGCCGCCGGCGGCTGCACGGTCGTCGAGGTCCGTCCCGGCGGTCACGTCGCCGAGTGGGTCGGCATCGCCGGCACCTCCACCAACTGCGCGGGCGGCAGCACCCCGTGGGGAACCTGGCTGACCTGCGAGGAGACCGAGGACAAGGCCGGCTCCAACGGCATGACCAAGGACCACGGCTACGTCTTCGAGGTCGACCCCGCCGACCGCCGCGCCAACCGCGGCCCGAAGCCGGTCAAGGCGCTGGGCCGCTACGCCCACGAGGCCGTCGTCGTCGACCCCAAGCGGGGCCACCTCTACCTCACCGAGGACGCCTCGAACCCCAATGGCCTGCTGTACCGCTGGACCCCGCCGGAGGGCTTCCGGCACGGCCGCGGCCGGCTGCGCGCCCTCGCCGACGACGCGGGACGCCTCCAGGCGTTCAAGTGCTTCGACTCCGGCGGCCGGTTCGTCGACGACCTCTCCCGCGCCACGAAGACCGGCACCGTCTACGGCGTCGACTGGATCGACGTACCCGACCGCGACGCGCGGACGGTGTCCGTCCGCAAGCAGTTCACCGGCGGGCAGATCACCCGCGCCCGCAAGCTGGAGGGCATGTGGTGGGGTGACGGCGGGGCGTACATCGTCTCCTCCTACGCCCGCGCCGAGAGCCCGGGCGCCGCACACGACGGCCAGGTCTGGTTCTACGACCCCAAGCGCCGCACCCTCACCCTGAAGGTCCTCCTCGGCGTCAACCCCGACCCTTCCCGGGACGGCGCCTTCGACGGCCCGGACAACATCACCGTCTCCCCCTACGGCGGTCTCGTCATCGCCGAGGACGGCGACGGCGTCCAGCATCTGCTCGGGGCCACCGACAGCGGCCGGACCTATCCGATCGCCCGCAACGAGCTGAACGTCGGCACGGAGGAGGAGCCCGCGTACAGCGAGTTCGCCGGCGTCACCTTCTCGCCCGACGGGAAGACCCTCTTCGCCAACATCCAGACGCCCGGCATCCTGCTCGCCATCACGGGGCCCTGGAAGCGGCAGCGGCGCTGAGGGCGCACGCGGCACGCCGCATCCGCGCCTTCTGCGCCTTCCGCGTTTCCCGCGCCTTCTGCGCCTTTCGCGCTTCCCGCACCGCCCGTGCGACCGGGACGGCCGCCGTTCCCCGCCCGATACGATGCGGAGAGCGGCCCCGGTTGGCGAGGAGTGACGGGATGACGCGGGTCAGGCCCATGCGCGCGGACGCCCGGCGCAATCACGAGCGATTGCTGGAGGTGGCCGCCGAGGCCTTCGCCGAGCACGGGGAAGGCGCGTCGCTGGACGACATCGCCAAGCGGGCGGGGGTCGGCTCCGGCACGCTGTACCGGCACTTCCCGACCCGCCGGGCGCTGCTGGAGGCCGTGTACCTGGACCGGATCGAGGCGATCGCGGCGCGTGCCGGCGTCCTCGCGGCCCAGCGGCCGCCGGGCGAGGCGCTGGTGGAGTGGCTGAACGAACTCGCCGCCGGGATGATCCAGGTCCGCGGGCTGAGGGCGCTGCTGGGGCCGGCCGTCGCGGACGGCGGCCCGGCGGCCGGCACCGCGTGCGGTGACGCGGTCAAGGGCGCGGCGGCCCGGCTGGTCGGGGCGGCCCAGGCGGCGGGGGCGCTGCGGCGGGACGTCGAGCCGGTGGAGGTGCTGCGGCTGGTCCACGGGGTGGCGACCGCGTCGGAGCTGGCGGACGGGGAGGGGAAGGCCATCCGCCGGTACCTGTCGCTGCTGACGGAGGGGCTGCGGGCGGGGGCGGAGGGCTGACCGCCGGGCGCTCCCGGGCCGGGTCGGGAGCGTTCAGGCTGGGCCGGGTGATCTTCGGCGGGGTCGGGTGCCCCCGGGGCGGGTCGGGTGCCTTTGGGCTGGGCGGGGTGTTCTTCGGCCGGGTCGGGTGCCTTGAGGCTGGGCCGGGTGATCTTCGGCGGGGTCGGGTGCCCCCGGGGCGGGCCGGGTGCCCTCGGGTCGGGCCGGGTGCCCTCGGGCTGGGCCGGGTGCTCTTCGGCCGGGACGGATGCCCTCTGGCCGGGCCGGGCGCCCCCGGGGCGGGGGCGCCCTCGGAGTCGTACGCGCCGTTACAGCGCCTGGGCCGCCGGCTTCACCATGCCGCGCACGGTGCGGGACTTCACGAACTCGCCCATCGCCGTCATCTCCCACTCGCCGGAGAACTGGCGGATCAGCTTGGCCATCATCACGCCGGTCTGCGGCTCGGCGTTGGTGAGGTCGAAGCGGACCAGTTCCTCGCCGGTCGCGGCGTCCAGCAGGCGGCAGTACGCCTTGGCGACCTGCGTGAACTTCTGGCCGGAGAAGGAGTTGACGGTGAAGACCAGGCCGGTGACGTCCTGCGGGAGGCGGCCGAGGTCGACGGTGATCACCTCGTCGTCGCCGCCGCCCTCGCCCGTGAGGTTGTCACCGGAGTGCTTGATCGCGCCGTTCACGATCTGGAGCTTGCCGAAGTAGCAGCTGTCGATGTGGTTGCGCTGCGGGCCGTAGGCGATGACGGAGGCGTCCAGGTCGATGTCCTTGCCGCGGTAGGCAGGCTCCCAGCCGAGGCCCATCTTGACCTGCGAGAGCAGCGGCCGGCCGCCCTTGACGAGGGAGACGGTCTGGTTCTTCTGGAGGCTGACGCGGCCCTTGTCCAGGTTGATCTTCCCGGTGCCGGGGGCGGGCGCGGCCGGGGCCGGCGGGGCCTGGGGGGTCACCGGGGACTGCGCGGCGGCCGGCGGGGCGACCGGCGGCGAGGTGACCGGCTGCGGGGGCGTCACCGGCTGGGCCGGGGCGGCCGGCTGCTGGGCGGGGGCGGCCGGTTCCTCCACCGTCACGCCGAAGTCGGTGGCGATGCCCGCGAGGCCGTTGGCGTAGCCCTGGCCGACCGCGCGGGCCTTCCACTGGCCGTTGCGCAGGTAGATCTCCACGATCACCAGGGCCGTCTCGGTGCCGAGCTGCGGGGGCGTGAACGTGGCCAGGACGGAGTTGTCGTCCGCGTTGCGCAGGGTGGCGGTCGGTTCGATGCCCTGGAAGGTCTGGCCGGGGGCGTCGGGGCTGGCGGTGACGACGATCTTCTCGATGCCCGGGGGCAGGGCGGCGGTGTCCACCGTGATGGCGTCCGGGGCGGTGCCGCCGCCGGAGCGGTAGGTCACGCCCGGGCCGGCGGGCTGGTTGTAGAAGATGAAGTCGTCGTCGGAGCGCACCTTGCCGTCGGCGGTGAGCAGCAGGCCCGATACGTCGAGCCGCACCGGGGCGGCGACGTCCACCGTCACGCGGGTGACGGGGAGAGGGATGTTCGAGCCGGGGGTCATAGCTGTCATGCCACGAGTAACGAGTGAGCTCGTTTTACCGTTCCCTTACCGGACCCGTTCGGCCGTTCGGCCGTCCGGTGGGCGTCCGGTCTCCGGTGGGTGTCCGGACCTTGGTGGGCATTCGGGTCCCGGCGGGCGTCCGGACCTCGGTGGGTGTCCGGGTCCCGGTGCGTGTCCGGGTCCCGGTGGGTGTCCGGGTCCCGGTGGGTGTCCGGGTCCCGGCGGGCGTCCGCAGGGGGCGGGTGGCCCCGCTCAGTACGGCCAGATCGGCGGGTCGGTCACGAAGTGGCCGCCCAGGCAGGCGTGCGCCGGGTCGTCCGGGTCGAGTTCGCCCTGCTCGGCGACGAGCTTGGCGGCGTACGGCTCGGAGTCGTCCTGCGGGTCGTAGCCGAGCGCCCGCGCGGAGGACAGGTCCCACCACAGCCGGGTGTTGGCGGAGGAGCCGTAGACGACGGTGTGGCCGACGTTCTCGGCGGTCAGGGCGGCGTGGAAGAGGCGGGCGCCGTCGGCGGGGCTCATCCACATCGAGAGCATGCGCACGCTGGTCGGCTCGGGGAAGCAGGAGCCGATGCGCACGGAGACGGTCTCCAGGCCGTGCTTGTCCCAGTAGAGCTGAGCGAGGTCCTCGCCGAAGGACTTCGACAGGCCGTAGAAGGTGTCGGGGCGGCGCGGGGTCTCGACGGGGACGAGGGGGTCGTCGCCCTGCGGGCGGGGGGTGTAGCCGACGGCGTGGTTGGAGGAGGCGAAGACGATGCGGCGCACTCCCTCCTCGCGGGCGGCCTCGTAGAGGTGGTAGGTGCCCTCGATGTTCGCCTTCAGGATCTTCTCGAAGGAGGCTTCCAGGGAGATGCCCGCCAGGTGGATGATCGCGTCGACGCCCCGGACCGCCTCGCGTACGGCGTCCCGGTCGGCGAGGTCGGCGGTGATCGCGTCCGGCTCGCCCTCGACCGGCCGCACGTCGAACAGGCGCAACGCGTAGCCGTAGGAGGGGAGCAGGTCCCGCATCAGGGTGCCGAGGCCGCCGGCGGCGCCGGTGAGCAGAACGGTGCGGGGAGCGGGCATCCTCGGTCTCCTTGCATCCACGGCCGTACACATGGACGTACGGCATTCATATTCTTGGGCACGCTAAGGAGCGGGGGCGCCGCCCGTCAAGTATCCGGTGCGAGCGGGGATTTCACTGGTGTGGTGCGGGAGGTGCGCTTGACCGGCCCTCGGGGGGCCGCTTAGCGTGGCGGCGTTCAGAAATATGGACGCTGATCATAAACATAGAAGCGGATCATGGACATGGAATGGGAGAGCCCGTGACGTCATCCCCTCTCGCCGCCCGGCTCACCGTCCCCACGGGCCCGCTGTTCTTCCCTGTCACCGCGTACGGCCCGGGCGGCGCGGTCGACCTCGACGCCTACCGCGCGCACGTGCGCCGCGGCGTGGAGGCGGACGCCGCGGCCGTCTTCGCCTGCTGCGGCACCGGGGAGTTCCACGCGCTGACGCCGGAGGAGTTCCAGGAGTGCGTCCGGGCGGCCGTGGAGGCGGCCGGGGGCCGGGTGCCGGTCGTCGCGGGCGCCGGGTACGGCACCGCGCTCGCGGTGCGCTACGCGCGGCTCGCCGAGGAGGCCGGGGCGGACGGCCTGCTCGCCATGCCGCCGTACCTCGTGGCGGCCGGGCAGGAGGGACTGCTGCGGCACTACACGGAGATCGCCGCCGCGACCTCGCTGCCGGTGATCGTCTACCAGCGGGACAACGCGGTGTTCACCCCGGACACGGTCGTCGCGCTGGCCCGCACGGACGGGATCGTCGGCCTCAAGGACGGCCTCGGCGACCTCGGCCTGATGCAGCGGACCGTCAGCGCCGTCCGCGCGGAAGTCCCCGGCGACTTCCTGTACTTCAACGGGCTGCCGACCGCCGAGCAGACCCAGCTCGCCTACCGCGCCCTCGGCGTCACGCTCTACTCCTCCGCCGTGTTCTGCTTCGCCCCCGAGATCGCCCTCGCCTTCCACCGGGCGCTGCGGACCGGCGACGACGCCACCGCGCGCCGCCTGCTGGACGGCTTCTACGGGCCCTTCTGCGACCTGCGCGCCCAGGGGGCCGGTTACGCCGTCTCCCTGGTGAAGGCCGGGGTACGGCTGCGGGGCCTGGAGGTGGGGGAGGTGCGTCCGCCGCTGCACGAACCCGCCGACGAGCACGTCAAGCAACTCGCCCGGATCATCGAGCGCGGGTACGCGCTGCTGGAGGAGGACCGGTGAAGGCATCGGCGTTCGTCTACCCCTGGGACGTCAACGGCGACCCCGGGGCACCCGAGCGGCTCGCCTCTCTCGGCGTACGGCAGGCGACCCTCGCCGCCGCCTACCACTCCACGCGCGCGCTGACCCCCCGCCACCCCCGCCACCGGATCGTCACCGCCGAGCACGCCGCCGTGCTCTACCGGCCCGACGGCCGCTGGACGGGGCGGACCCTGCGCCCGTACGAGGCGGGCGACTGGGCCCCGGGAGACGCCTACGGCGAGGCCGCCGCCGCGCTCGCCGGGGCCGGCCTGGAGGTCCACACCTGGGTCGTGCTCGCGCACAACTCCCGCCTGGGCGCCGAGCACCCGGACACCTCGGTCGTCAACGCCTACGGCGACCGCTACCCGTGGGCGCCGTGCGTCGCGCAGCCCGCCACGCGCGCGTACCTCGTCGACCTGGCCGCCGAGGCGGCGGTACGGCCCGGGGCGCGCGGCACCGAACTGGAGTCCCTCGGCTGGTACGGGCTGGCCCACCTGCACGCCCACGACAAGACCGGCGGCGTCGGACTCGGCGACGCCGGGCAGTACCTGATGTCGCTGTGCTTCTGCCCGGCCTGCCGGGAGGGGTACGGGGAGCAGGGCCTGGACGCCGACGGGCTGGCGGCGGCCGTGCGGGCCGCGCTGGAGCCGGTGTGGCGGGGAGCGCCGTCGGACGGGGGCTGGGCCGGGGTGGAGAAGCTGCTCGGCGAGGCGCGGGCGAACGCCACGCGCGCGTGGCGGGACGCCACCGCCCGCACCCTCCAGGAGGCGGCCGTCGCCGCCGTCCGCGCCGCCGCGCCCGACGGCTTCCAGGTGCTGCTGCACGCCGACCCGGTGTCGTACCACTGCGGCGCCAACGCCGGCGTCGACCCCGCGCACATCCTGTCCGTCGCGGACGGGGTCGTCGTGCCCTGCACGGGCGGCGCGGGCCTGCTCACGCCGTTCGCCGAGCAGGGGCGTGCGGGGGCCGTCCTCGCCGCCAACTTCACCGTCGTCTCCGGCATGGGCGGCAGCCCCGGCACCCTCGCGGCGGACGCGGCGAAGGCGCGGGAACTCGGCGCGACGGAACTGCGGCTGTACCACGCCGGGCTGGCGTCGGACGGGGACCTGGAGGCGGTGCGGGCGGCACTCGCCGGGAGCTGACGCGGGACCGGCCCGCCGGCCCCGGCGGCGGTGCCCGGTCACCGCAAGGCGGCGGGCGTCCGGCAGGCCCGCCGCCACCTGATCGGCGCCCTGGGCGGCGTACGGCACTCCGGCGTACGCGGGGGAGCGGCCGAGCGCCGTCCACCACCGCGTACGCCGTCGCGCCGTACGCCGCCCGCACCCGGTGTCGCCGCGTCGCCCGCGAGGACCGGCGGACGCGGCCGGGGCGCCCCCGCAGACACCGGCCGCCCTCCGCGCGGCGCACTCCTTCCTCGCCGCCTCCGCCGACGGCCCCGGCACTACCGAGGCGCACGGGCCCGCGTGTCCTTCCTCGCCGCCTCCGCGGACGCCCCGGACCGCGGCGGCGTCTCCGGCCCGGCCGTGCCGGTCCCGGCCGGCGCCCCGCTGCCGGAGCGGGCGGTCGGGCCGGGCGGACGCGATCCGGGGTGGACGCCGGTCCCGGCGCCTTCGCGGAGTTGCGGCGGCACATCAGTCCGGCGCGAGTGAGCCCGTTCTTGGTCCCGCGTCTGCGCGTGGTCCCTGGTCCCGTCCTGGTCCCGTCCTGGTCCCGGCGGTGTCCGGGCCGGTGTACGGCGGGTTCGCCCCGCCCGCACCCCTCGACGGCACGCATCGCTAAGGCGAACAGATCCCTTGCGCACCCGAGAGCGCCGGGCGCGCCGCCCGGGCCGTCGCGGTGCCCGGCGGGCCGTGCGGCGCCGTGCGCGCGGGGCGTGCCCGCCGGGTCCGGGCGCCGGCTTGGCCGAGCGGCAACCTCAACTTCCTTTGCCGGAAGCATTGACGAAACACAGCGCCGCTCCTACCTTCAACGCGTCGTACTTCGTACGTCATATATGAGACGCGATACGCGAGATCCGATACGTGAGATCGGATACGCGGCGTCCGGCACGAGTCCCGACCACGCGGTCCATCCCGGACGCGAGACCCGAGAGGCGCGCATGACCTCCGTCCCCACGCCGATCCCCTCCCGCACGCAGTACGTGCTGGAGGAGATCAAACGCCGCATCCTCACCGGGCGGTTGACACCGGGTCAGGCCCTGGTCGAGACCGAGCTCGCCGCACAGTTCGGGGTGTCCAAGACCCCGGTGCGCGAGGCGCTCAAGACCCTGGCCGGCACCGGACTGGTCGTGATGAGCCAGTACAAGGGCGTCACGGTGCGGATGGTGGACGCGGACATGGCGCACGAGGTCTACGACGTGCGGCTGCTCCTGGAGCCCGAGGCGCTCCGGCGCGCCGTGCGCCGCGGGGCCTCCCTGGACGCCGCGCGCGACGCGCTGACGCGGGCCGACGAGGCCGACGACACCGCCGAACGGTCCCTGGCCAACCGCGAGTTCCACCGCGCCCTGTACCTGCCGTGCGGCAACCCGCTGCTCGGCCGGATGCTCGACGAGGTCCGCGACCAGGCGGCCCTCGTCTCCGCCGTCGCCTGGGCCGCCGACCCCTCCTGGGAGCAGGAGGCGGCCGAGCACCGGGAGATCCTGCGGCTGGCCCTCGCCGGTGACGCGGACGGCGCGGCGAGCGCCCTGCACGCGCACATCGCGTCGTTCGTCGAGCGGGCCTTCCCCGAGGCGGGCACCGCGACCCAGGGAGAGGACGGTCAGGCATGACAACGACGTTCGAGGGCCAGCGGGCGGCCCTGGCCGACGTGGTGGCAATCCCGGTGACCCCGTTCGCCGAGGACGGCTCCGTCGACGCCGCCACCCACCGGGCCCTGCTGCGCCGTCTGCTGGACGCCGGCATCACCACCCTCACCCCCAACGGCAACACCGGCGAGTTCTACGCCCTCACCCCCGCCGAGCGCCGCCTGGTCACCGAGCTGACCGTGGAGGAGGCCGGCGGCCGGGCGGCGATCCTGGTGGGCGTCGGCCACGACGTGCCCACCGCCGTCGCCTCCGCCCGGCACGCCCGCGAGCTGGGCGCGCAGATGGTGATGGTCCACCAGCCCGCCCACCCCTACGTCTCCCAGGCCGGCTGGGTCGACTACCACCGCGCCATCGCCGAGGCCGTGCCCGAGCTGGGCGTCGTGCCCTACGTCCGCAACGCGCAGCTCGCCGGCGCCCGCCTGGCCGAACTCGCCGACGCCTGCCCCAACGTCATCGGCGTGAAGTACGCCGTCCCCGACGCCGCCAGGTTCGCCGCCTTCGCGCGCGACGCCGGGCTGGACCGGTTCGTGTGGGTGGCCGGGCTCGCCGAGCCGTACGCCCCCTCGTACTTCTCCGCGGGCGCCACCGGCTTCACCTCCGGGCTGGTGAACGTCGCCCCGGCCGTCTCGCTGGACATGCTCTCGGCGCTGCGCGCGGGCGACTATCCGGCCGCCATGAAGGTGTGGGAGCAGATCCGCCGCTTCGAGGAACTGCGCGCAGCCAACGGCTCCGCCAACAACGTCACCGTCGTCAAGGAGGCCCTCGCCTCGCTCGGGCTGTGCCGCCGGGAGGTCCGCCCTCCGAGCAGGCCGCTGCCCGAGAGCGAGCGCGCGGAGGTCGCCGCCATCGTCGCCGGGTGGTCCATATGACCGACACGAACGGGATGAACGGCACGCACGGCACGCACGGCACGACCGGCGGGAAGCGTCCCGAGGAGCTCAGAAGCCACCAGTGGTACGGCACGGAGGGCCTGCGCTCGTTCAGCCACCGGGCCCGCACCCGCCAGCTCGGCTACCTGCCCGAGGAGCACCTGGGCAAGCCGGTCATCGCGATCCTCAACACCTGGTCGGACATCAACCCCTGCCACGTCCACCTGCGCGACCGCGCCCAGGCCGTCAAGCGCGGGGTGTGGCAGGCGGGCGGCTTCCCGCTGGAGTTCCCGGTCTCCACGCTCAGCGAGACCTTCCAGAAGCCGACCCCGATGCTCTACCGCAACATGCTCGCGATGGAGACCGAGGAGCTGCTGCGGTCCTACCCGGTCGACGGGGCCGTCCTGATGGGCGGCTGCGACAAGTCCACGCCCGCCCTGCTCATGGGCGCCGCCTCCGTCGACCTGCCCACCGTCTTCGTCCCGGCCGGGCCCATGCTGCCGGGGCACTGGCGGGGCGAGACCCTCGGCTCCGGCACCGACATGTGGAAGTACTGGGACGACAAGCGGGCCGGTCTCATCGGCGACTGCGAGATGCAGGAGCTGGAGAGCGGCCTGGCGCGCTCGCCCGGCCACTGCATGACGATGGGCACGGCCTCCACGCTGACCGCCGCCGCCGAGGCGCTCGGGGTGACCGTGCCCGGCGCCTCCAGCATCCCGGCCGTCGACTCCGGGCACGACCGGATGGCCGCGCGGGCCGGGATGACCGCCGTCGGCCTGGTCCACCAGGACCGCAGGCTGTCGCGGATCCTCACCCGGGACGCCTTCGAGGACGCGGTCACCACCGTGCTCGGCCTCGGCGGCTCCACCAACGCCGTCATCCACCTGATCGCCATGGCCGGCCGGGCGGGCGTCACCCTGACCCTGGACGACTTCGACCGGCTCGCCCGCAGGGTCCCGGTGCTGGCCAACGTCCGGCCGGGCGGGCGGAAGTACCTCATGGAGGACTTCCACTTCGCCGGCGGCCTGCCCGGGTTCCTCTCCCGCATCCCCGACCTGCTCCACCTGGACCGGCCCACGGTCTGCCACGACACGCTGCGCGAGCAGCTGGCCGGGGCCCTCGTCCACGACGACGACGTGATCCGGACCCGGGACAACCCGGTCGCCGCCGAGGGCGGGGTCGCCGTGCTGCGCGGCAACCTGTGCCCGGACGGCGCCGTCATCAAGCACATCGCCGCCGAGCCGCACCTGCTCAAGCACACCGGTCCGGCCGTCGTCTTCGACGACTACAAGACCATGCAGCGCACCATCAACGACCCGTCCCTGGACATCACCGCGGACAGCGTCCTGGTGCTGCGCAACGCCGGCCCCAAGGGCGGCCCGGGCATGCCCGAGTACGGGATGCTGCCGATCCCCGACCACCTGCTGAAGCAGGGGGTGCGGGACATGGTGCGCATCTCCGACGCCCGGATGAGCGGCACGAGCTACGGCGCCTGCGTGCTGCACGTGGCGCCCGAGTCGTACGTCGGCGGGCCGCTGGCCCTGGTCCGCTCCGGCGACCTGATCACCCTCGACGTCCAGGCGCGCTCCCTGCACCTGCACGTGGACGACGCGGAGCTGGAGCGCCGCCGGGCCGCCTGGACGCCGCCGCCGGTGCCGTACGAGCGCGGCTACGGCGCCCTCTACCTCGACCAGATCACCCAGGCCGACACCGGCTGCGACTTCGAGTTCCTCGCCCGGCCGGGGACCGTGCAGGACCCGTACGCGGGCTGACCCCGCCACCCCCTCGTTCCGGCCGCCACGCGGCGGCCGGACTCCCGCACTCCGGATAGAAAGCGCTTCCCGTCCCGGTCGCCGGGGAAGCCCCGCGTACCGCACACGCACCGCACACGCACCGCACGTCGTACGAGAACGGAGAACAGTCATGGCCCAAGCCGCAGCCGTGGCGAAACCGCCCGCGCCACCGAGGCGGCGCCGTGCCTCCGCCACGCCGCGCAGGCTGCCCTACCTGCTGATCGCCCCGGCGGCCCTGCTCATGCTGGGCTTCATCGCCTACCCGGTGATCAGCGTCTTCTACTACAGCCTGCAGGACTACAACCCCACCAAGCCGTGGCGGAACGGTTACGCGGGCTTCGACAACTTCGTCCGCATCTTCACCGACGACCCGCAGTTCTGGGACACCCTCGTCTTCAGCGCCAAGTGGGTCTTCGTCGAGGTCGGCCTCCAGCTGCTGTTCGGGCTCGCGCTGGCGCTCATCGTCAACCAGACCTTCGTGGGCCGCGCCCTGGGCCGCGCCCTGGTCTTCTCCCCGTGGGCCGTCTCCGGCGTCCTCACCTCCGCGATCTGGGTGCTGCTCTACAACTCCCAGACCGGCATCACCCGTTACCTCGCGGACCTGGGCATCGGCGACTACGGCACCAGCTGGCTGTCGGACACCTCCACCGTCTTCCCGGCGGCGATCGTCGCCGACCTGTGGCGCGGCGTGCCCTTCTTCGCCATCCTCATCCTCGCCGACCTCCAGTCCGTCTCCAAGGACCTGTACGAGGCCGCCGAGGTCGACGGGGCCAGCCGCATCAAGCAGTTCTGGCACATCACGCTGCCCCATCTGAAGGACGCCATCATCCTGTCCACGCTGCTGCGCGCCGTGTGGGAGTTCAACAACGTCGACCTGCTCTACACCCTGACCGGCGGCGGACCCGCGGGCGAGACCACGACACTGCCGCTGTACATCGCCAACACGTCCGTCGACGCGCACGACTTCGGCTACGCGTCGGCCCTGACCACCGTGGCGTTCGTGATCCTGCTGTTCTGCTCGATGGTCTACCTGCGGCTGAGCAAGTTCGGAGGCGACAACAAGTGATCACCAAGGAGGCCACCGAGGTGGCGCCCGCCCCCCTGCGCGCCGCCCCCGCACCGCCGCGGCCGGCCAAGAGCCACCGCGCCTGGGACGAGGTCCCGCGCTGGCAGATCTACCTGCCGCTCGGCGTCTACCTCGTCTTCACCCTCATCCCCTTCTACTGGATCCTGCTGTTCGCCCTGCGCCCGGCCGGCTCCACCTCGCTCGTGCCCTGGCCGATGACCTTCGAGCACTTCGAGAAGGTGTGGACCGAGCGCAGCTTCGGCACCTACTTCGGCAACAGCCTGCTGGTGGGCCTCGCGACCCTGGTGATGACGACGGTCGTCGCGCTGGCCGGCGGCTACGCCCTCGCCCGGTTCGACTTCAGGATCAAGCGGGGGTTCATGCTG
Source organism: Streptomyces sp. NPDC006134 (assembly GCF_040628835.1). Taxonomy (NCBI): domain Bacteria; kingdom Bacillati; phylum Actinomycetota; class Actinomycetes; order Kitasatosporales; family Streptomycetaceae; genus Streptomyces; species Streptomyces sp. NPDC006134. The sequence goes on from NZ_JBEXTV010000011.1 coordinate 139,618, forward strand.
GCCCTGCTGTGCTCCCAGTTCGTGCCGGGCGCGCTGCTGCTGGTCCCGCTGTTCGAGATCTTCGCCGAGCTCCAGATGATCAACTCCCTCGGCAGTGTCATCATCGCCGAGACGGTCTTCCAGCTCCCGCTGTCGATGATCCTGATCAGCAACTTCATCAAGAACGTGCCGTACTCGCTGGAGGAGGCGGCCTGGGTCGACGGCTGCGACCGGTTCCGGGCGTTCCGGGTCATCGTGCTGCCGCTGCTGCGACCGGGCCTGATCGCCGTCGGCTCCTTCGCCTTCGTCCACTCCTGGAACCACTTCCTGTTCGCCCTGATGTTCCTCAACAACCAGGACAAGCAGACCATCCCGGTCGGCCTGAACACCCTGATGAGCGCGGACAGCGTCGACCTCGGCGCCCTCGCGGCCGGCGGCATCATCGCGGCCGTGCCCGTGGTGATCGTGTTCGCCTTCATCCAGAAGTGGCTGATCACCGGCTTCAGCGCGGGGGCGGTGAAGGGATGAGGCTCCGGCACTGCGCCGCGGCGCTCGGCCTGCTGGGCCTGCTGTGCGTCCCCGCCCACGCCGGCGACGCCCGCGACATCAGCCGCGACACCCTGGCCCCGTACGACGGCTGGGCGGCGGCCGAGGGCGGCACCACCGGCGGCGCCGCCGCCGACGACGCCCATGTCTTCACGGTGCGGGACCGGGCCGGGCTGGTCCGCGCCCTGGACGGCGGCAGCGACACCCCGAAGATCATCAAGATCGCCGGGACCATCGACGCCAACACCGACGACTCCGGCCGCCGCCTGGACTGCGCCGACTACACCACCGGCGGCTACAGCCTGAAGAAGTACCTGGCCGCCTACGACCCCCGCGCCTGGGGCGCCGCCAAGCCGTCCGGGCCGCAGGAGGAGGCCCGCCAGGCGTCCGCCGCCCGCCAGGCCGAGCGGGTCGTCCTGCCCGTCGGCTCCCACACCACGATCGTGGGCCTCGGCGACGACGCCGTCCTCAAGGGCGCCAGCCTCCAGGTCAAGAACGCGGACAACGTCATCGTCCGCAACCTCGAACTGCGCGACGCCTACGACTGCTTCCCCGCCTGGCAGCCCAACACCGGCGGCCTCGGCGACTGGAAGTCCGCCTACGACACCCTCTGGCTCAACAACGCCACCCACGTCTGGATCGACCACGTCACCGCCTCCGACCAGGGGCACCCGGACGAGAAGGAGCCGGTGTACTTCGCCCGCAACTACCTGCGCCACGACGGCCTGCTGGACATCACCAACGGCTCGGACCTCGTCACCGTCTCCTGGAGCCGGTTCGCCGACCACGACAAGGCCATGCTCATCGGCAACGGCGACACGGTCGCGGGCGACCGCGGCAGGCTCCGGGTCACCCTGCACCACAACGAGTTCGAGTCCGTCGTCCAGCGCGCCCCGCGCGTCCGTTTCGGCCAGGTGCACCTGTACAACAACCGGTACGTCGTCCCCGAGGACGCCCACGACTACCGCTACTCGATCGGCGTCTCCACCGAGTCGCGCATCCACGCCGAGAACAACGCCTTCACCACCCCCGCCCACGTCGAGGCCGCCGACCTGGTCAAGAGCTGGAACGGCACCGCCCTGCACGTCTCCGGCTCCCTCTTCAACGGCTACCCGGTCGACCTGCTCGCCATCTACAACGCCTACAACTCGGGCAGCGAGCGCGACCTGAGCGCCGACGTCGGCTGGACGCCCGCCCTGCACGGGCCGGTGGACAGCGCCGCGGCGGCCGACCGGGCGGTGGCGCGCGGGGCGGGAGCGGGGAGGATCGGATGAGCGGTGCGACGACCCACGCGACGACCGGCCCGACGACCGGCCCGCTGGGCACGCCGGTCCCGGTCGTCCTGGCGGGCGCCCGCGGCCACGGCCGCTGGCACGTCGCCAACATCCGCCGCCTCCAGGACCAGGGCCTGGTCCGGCTGGCCGGCATCTGCGAGCTGACCCCGCTGACGGAGGAGGAGTTCGGCGGGGAACTCCCCGAACAGTCCGCCGACTTCGGCGCCCTGCTGGACGCCACCGGCGCGCGGATCGCCGTGATCTGCACGCCGATCCCCACCCACGCCGACCTCGCGCTCACCGCCGCCGGGCGGGGCGTGCACCTGCTCCTGGAGAAGCCGCCGGCACCGTCGTACGCCGAGTTCCGCCGCATGGCCGACGGGATCGCCGCGGCGGGCGTCGCCTGCCAGATCGGCTTCCAGTCGCTGGGCTCGCACGCCGTCCCGGCGATCCGCGAGCTGATCGCCGACGGCGCGATCGGGGAGGTGACCGGCATCGGCGGGGCGGGCGCCTGGGCCCGGGACGAGGCGTACTTCCGCCGCGCCCCGTGGGCGGGCCGGCGGCGGCTGGACGGCGCCGACGTGGTCGACGGGGCGCTGACCAACCCCCTCGCGCACGCCGTCGCCACCGCGCTCGCCCTCGGCGGCACCACCGGCGCCGACGACGTCACCGGCATCGAGACCGAACTGCTGCACGCCAACGCCATCGAGGCCGACGACACCTCCTGCGTGCGGATCACCACCGCGCGCGGCCACCGGGTCACCGTCGCCGCCACCCTGTGCGCCGAACGGCCGGACGACCCGTACGTCCTGGTGCACGGCAGCCGCGGCCGGATCACCTTCTGGTACAAGCAGGACCGCGTGCTGCTCCAGCGCGCCGGCCACGGCCCCGAGGAGTACGTCCACGGCCGTACCGACCTGCTGGAGAACCTCGTCGCCCACCTCACCACCGGAGCAGAGCTCCTGGTCCCCCCGGCGGCGACCGGCGCCTTCATGCGGGTGGTGGAGGAGATCCGGCGGGCCCCCGACCCGGCGCCGCTGCCGGAGACCGCCTGGCGCCGCGTCCCCGGGGATGACCGCCGCGTCGTCCCCGGCATCGACGCCCTGGTGGCCGCCGCCGCCGACACCCTCGCCCTCTACTCCGAGCTGGGCGCCCCCTGGGCGCACCCGGCCGCCCCGAAGGAGGTGAGCACCCGATGACCGGCAACGACCAGCTCGTCCTGCGCGTGGCGGGCCGTCCGGTGGGCCGGTACGTCACCCGGCCCACCCTGCCCGACCGGCTCTCCCCGCGCCCCTACCTGCACCCGGTCACCACCCTGGCCGGCACCCCGGTCACCGAGCTCAGCCCGGCCGACCACCTGCACCACCTCGGCGTCGGTGTCGCCGTTCCCGACGTCGAGGGGCACAACTTCTGGGGCGGGCGCACCTTCGTCCGCGACCGGGGACCGACCGAGCTGGACAACCACGGCAGCCAGCGGCACACCGCCTTCCAGCTCAGCGACCCCGACGGCTTCGTCGAGGAACTGCGCTGGGTGGCCGGCGGGCGCGAGCTGCTGCGCGAGCGCCGCACGGTCGCCGCCGGCGCCCTCACCGACACCGCCTGGGCGCTGGACTTCACCTTCTCCCTCACCAACACCACCCCCGGTCCCCTCACCATCGGCAGCCCCGCCACCAACGGGCGCCCCGGCGCGGCCTACGGCGGCTTCTTCTGGCGGGCCCGCAAGGAGTCCGCCGCGCCGGACGTCTTCACCGCCGGCGCCGAGGGCGAGGAACGGGTCCACGGCCGGTGCGCCGACTGGCTCGCCCTGACCGGCGAGAACTGGTCGCTGGTCTTCGCCGGGGCCACCGACCGCACCCGGCAGGACCCCTGGTTCGTCCGCACCGCCGAATACCCCGGCGTCGGCTCGTCCCTGGCGCACGACGAACGGCTCGCGATCGCCCCCGGCGACACCGTGGTCCGCCGGATCGTCACCGTCGTCGCCGACGGCCGCCTCGACGCCGACGGCGCCGCCACCCTCGTACGCAAGGCAGTGAGCCCGTGACCTCCGTGAACCCCGGCACCTACCGCAACCCGATCCTGAACGCCGACTGGTCCGACCCGGACGTGGTCCGCGTCGGCGACGACTTCTACCTGACCGCCTCCAGCTTCGGCCGCGCCCCCGGCCTGCCGCTGCTGCACTCCCGCGACCTGGTCGACTGGACCCTGATCGGCCACGCCCTGGACCGGCTGGAACCGGAGGAGCAGTTCGCGGCGCCCCGCCACGACTGCGGCGTGTGGGCCCCGTCCCTGCGCCACCACGACGACCGCTTCTGGATCTTCTGGGGCGACCCCGACCAGGGCGTCTTCCAGGTCAACGCCCCCGAGATCCGCGGCCCGTGGACCCGCCCGCACCTGCTGAAGCCGGGCAAGGGGCTGATCGACCCGTGCCCGCTGTGGGACGAGGAGAGCGGCGAGGCGTACCTCGTGCACGCCTGGGCCAAGTCCCGCTCCGGCGTCAAGAACCGCCTCACCGGCCACCGCATGCGCCCCGACGCCACCGGACTCCTCGACGAGGGCAAGGTGATCGTCGACGCCGACCGCATCCCCGGCTGGTTCACCCTGGAGGGCCCCAAGCTCTACCGGCACGACGGCTGGTTCTGGATCCTCGCCCCGGCCGGGAGCGTGGAGACCGGCTGGCAGGGCGCCTTCCGCTCGCGCGGCTTCTTCGGGCCCTACGAGGAGAGGGTCGTCCTGGAGCAGAAGGACACCGACGTCAACGGGCCGCACCAGGGCGGCTGGGTGCGCACGGCCTCCGGCGAGGACTGGTTCCTCCACTTCCAGCAGCGCGGCGCCTACGGCCGGGTCGTCCACCTCCAGCCGATGCGCTGGGACGACGACGGCTGGCCGGTCATCGGCGACGACGGCGCCCCCGTCACCGAGCACCGCAGGCCCGACCTGCCGCCGCAGCCGGCCGCCGCGCCCGCCACCGACGACGACTTCCCCGGCGGGCGGTACGGACGCCAGTGGCAGTGGACGGCCAACCCCCGAGAGGGCTGGGCCACCCAGCACTCCGGTGACGGGCTGAAGCTGGCCTGCGTCCGCTCGGCCGACGCCCACGACCTGCGCAAGCTGCCGAACGTGCTCACCCAGCGGCTGCCCGGCCTGCCCTGCGTGGTCGAGGTGGAGCTGCGCCTGGACAGCGAGGAGCCGGGCGCGCGGGCCGGGCTGGCGGTGCTCGGGGACGCGTACCGCTGGATCGGGCTCCAGCGGGGCGCGGACGGGGCGGTGCACCTCGTGCAGCGGTTCGCGGAGACGGTGGCCGACCAGGAACGGGACGCCGCCCACGCGCGGCTCGCCCCCGAGGGACGGGCCCGGCTGCGCGTCGAGATCGGCGCGGGCGCCCGCTGCCGCTTCTCCGGCGACGTCGGCGACGGCTTCCGCGAGGCCGGCCAGGTCTTCGCCGCCACCCCCTGGCGCTGGGTCGGCGCCCTGCTCGGCCTGTTCGCGCTCGCGCCCGCCGGCGAGGGGCACGCCGGGGCGGCCACCTTCACCCAGTTCCGCATCAGAGCCCTGTGACGCACCCCCTCATCCGCGAGCCTGTTGGAGCCGCCATGCCGCACCTCCCCAGCAAGCGCCTGCCCCAGTCGGGCAGAACCCTGGCCGCCGTCCTCGGTCTGGCCACCGCCCTGGCCCTCGGAGCGGCGGGGGAGACCCGGGCCGCCCCGCCGGCCCCGGCCGGCCCGTCCGCCGGTTCCGCCCAGGGAGCCGGCCCGGACCGCTGGTCCGACGTCCCGCACGGGTTCGCCTCCCTCGCCGGCGGCACCACCGGCGGCGCGGGCGGCAAGGTCGTCACCGTCACCGACCAGGCGGCGCTGGCGAAGTACGCGGCGGCCGAGGAGCCGTACGTCATCCGGGTGCGGGGCTCGATCGCCGCCGAGCCGTTCGGCGCGGAGATCGAGGTGGCCTCGGACAAGACGATCGTCGGCGTGGGGGACACCGCCGAGCTCGTCCACGGCGAGCTGCACCTCGGCCCCGGCACCCACAACGTGATCATCCGCAACCTGACGATCCGCGACTCGGCGGTCGAGGGCAACTGGGACTGCAAGGACACCGACTTCGACGGCATCCAGATGGACACCGTCCACCACGTCTGGATCGACCACAACCGCTTCTCGAACATCTGCGACGGGCAGCTCGACATCCGCAAGGACAGCGAGTACGTGACCGTCTCCTACAACCGGTTCGAGAACAACAACAAGACCTTCGGCATCGGCTGGACGGGCAACGTCAAGACGCAGATCACCATCGACCACAACTGGTTCTCCCGCACCAAGCAGCGCAACCCCTCCGTGGACAACGCCGCCTACGCGCACCTGTACAACAACTACCTGACCGCCCAGGCGGACCCGGGCGACCCGGTGTGGACGTACGGGAACTGGTCGCGCGGCAAGACCAAAATGGTCATCGAGAACAGCTACTACCAGGACGTCCAGCACCCCTACCAGGCCGACGCGAGCGCGGAGCTGGTGGAGCGCGGATCGATCCTGGAGAACACCACCGGGCGGCACGACGAGTGGGGCGAGGCGTTCGACCCGCACGCCTTCTACGCCTACCGGCCGGACCCGGCGGCGGCCGTCCCGGCGCTGGTCAAGCGGTTCTCCGGGCCGCAGAAGCAGGTCGGCGACGCGGTGACGCTGCACGTCCCGGCCGACTACCCGACCGTGCAGGCGGCCGTGGACGCCGTGCCCGCCGGCAACGACGGCCGGGTGGTGATCGCCGTCGCGCCGGGGACGTACCGCGAGAAGGTGTACATCCCGGCGGCCAAGCCGAAGATCTCGCTGCAGGGGACTGGACAGAAGCGGTCCGACACCGTCATCGTCCATGACACGCCCGCCGCGTACGGCGGCTCCAGCGGGAGCGCCACCGTGCGCATCGCCGCCGACGACGTCAGCGCGCGCCACCTCACCTTCGCCAACGACTTCGACGAGGCCGCGCACGAGCTGAACGGCGAGCAGGCGCTGGCGGTGAAGACGACCGGCGACCGGATCGTCTTCGAGGACACCGCCTTCCTGGGCAACCAGGACACCCTGATGACCGACAGCCCGAAGCCGACCACCGTCAGCCGGGTCTACATCCGCGACTCCTACCTCGAAGGAGACGTCGACTTCCTCTACGGACGCGCCACCACCGTCGTCGAGCACAGCGTCGTCAAGGCGCTGAGCCGGGGCTCGGACACCAACAACGGCTACATCACCGCCCCCTCCACCTGGAAGGGCAACCCGTACGGGTTCCTCATCACCGAGTCGCGGATCGTGAGCGACGCGCCCGCCGGAACCTTCCACCTCGGGCGGCCCTGGCACCCGGGCGGTGACCCGGACGCCGTCGGGCAGGTGCTGATCCGGGACACCTGGCTGCCCGAGGCGGTCAAGGCCGCGCCGTGGACCGACATGAGCGGCTTCTCGTGGAAGGACGCCCGCTTCGCCGAGTACCGCAACAGCGGGCCGGGCGCGGCCGTCACCGCGGACCGGCCGCAGCTCACCCCGGAGCAGGCACGCGCGTACACCGTCACCGCGTACCTGAAGGGCACGGACGGCTGGGCGCCGCACGCCCGCCACTGACCCCCCCCACACGCACCGCACATCCGACGCTGGATCCAGAAGAAGAGAGCCGACCAATGAAGATCAGCATTCGCAGCAGCAGCACAGGCAGGCGCCGGACGTCGGCCGCCGTCGCCCTGGGGGCCGTGCTCGCGCTGACCGCCACCGCGTGCGGTGACGACGGCAGCGGGGCGGGCGGCGACAAGGGTGCCGAGGGCAGCGGCAAGGGCAAGATCGTCTTCTGGGACAACAACGGCGGTGTCCGCACCGAGATCTGGAAGGAGATCATCGCCGACTTCGAGAAGGCGAACCCGGACATCGACGTCGAGTACGTCGGCATCGCCTCCACCGAGTACCAGTCCAAGGTCGACACCGCCATCCAGGGCGGCGGCCTGCCGGACGTCGGCGGCGTCGGCGCCGCGATGCTCGCCGGGTTCGCCGCGCAGGACGCGCTGGAGCCGCTGGACTTCCGGGTCACCGGGTCGTCCCTGAACGGCAAGCTCAACGAGGACATGCTGGAGTCGATGAAGGCGGCCGGCGGCGGCGACGGCAAGCTGTACTCGGTGCCGACCTCCGCCAACAACGGCGTGCTGTACTACCGCACCGACCTGTTCGAGAAGGCCGGGCTGGACGCGCCGGCCACCTGGGACACCTTCTTCGAAGCCGCGCAGAAGCTCACCGACAAGGGCAAGAACCAGTTCGGCTACACCATCCGCGGCGGCGCCGGCTCCATCGCCCAGGCCCTCGACGCGATGTACGGGCAGTCCGGCATCACCTCGTTCTGGGACGCCAACGAAGAGAAGACCACGGTCAACGACCCGCGGAACGTGGAGGCGCTGGAGAAGTACGCCGGCCTCTACAAGAAGGTCACCCCGGCCGCCGACCTGAACAACGACTTCACCAAGATGGTCGCGCAGTGGGACTCCGGCCAGATCGGCATGCTCAACCACAACCTCGGGTCGTACCAGGACCACGTGAAGGCGCTGGGCACCGACAAGTTCCGGGGCATCCCGCAGCCGACAGGGCCCGGCGGCAAGCGGGTCCAGGTCTCCAACCCGGTCGACGGACTCGGCCTGTTCAAGAGCTCCAAGAACAAGGAAGCCGCCTGGAAGTTCATCGAGTTCGCCGCCGGCCACGAGGAGAACTCGAAGTTCAACGAGTCGGCGGGACAGGTGCCGGCGAACACGGAGGCGGCGAAGGACGCCTGGGTGTCCAAGGCGGAGCCGACGAAGCTGGCGGCCGACGCGCTGTCGGACGGGTCGACGACCATCGTCCAGCTTCCGTACTACCTGCCGGACTGGAACACCATCTCCAAAGCCGAGAACGAGCCGAACTTCCAGAAGGTGCTGCTCGGGAAGATGAGCGCCAAGAAGTTCCTGGACCAGATGGCCGAGCAGCTCAACGAGGCGCAGGCCGAGTGGAAGCAGCAGAACGGCTGATCCCGGCTCTGACCGTGGGACGGCCCGCGGCGCGCGGGCCGTCCCCGGCGTCGTCCGACGTCACCTGTCGAAAGGCACCGGCATGACCCTTACCCGCAGACGGATGACCACCGCCGCCGTCGCCGCCGTCCCGCTCGTCCTCGGCGCCGCCTCCGCCGCCGGGGCCGCCGCCCCCCGTCCCCGCACCCTGTACATCGCCGGCGACTCCACCGCCGCACAGAAGTACGCCGACGCCGCGCCCGAGACCGGCTGGGGCATGGCCCTGCCGTTCTTCCTGCGGCGGGACCTGGCCGTCGCCAACCACGCGGTCAACGGCCGCAGTTCCAAGAGCTTCGCCGACGAGGGACGGCTCGACGCGATCCTCGCCGCGATCCGGCCCGGCGACTTCCTCGTCGTCCAGTTCGCGCACAACGACGAGAAGACCACCGACCCCGCCCGGTACACCGAGCCCTGGACGACGTACCAGGAGTACCTGCGCCGGTACGTCGACGGCGCCCGGGCCCGCGGCGCGCGGCCCGTGCTCGCCACACCGGTGGAGCGGCGCCGGTTCGACGCGCAGGGCACCGCCGTGCCGAGCCATGGCGAGTACCCGGCGGCGATGCGGGCGCTCGCCGCCGAGGAGGGCGTGGCCCTGCTGGACGTCCAGGCGCTGTCGCTGGAGCTGTGGCAGCGGCTCGGCGCGGAGGCCACCAAGGAGTACTTCAACTGGACGCCCGCCGAGCAGGACAACACGCACTTCAACCCGCCGGGCGCGATCGAGGTGGCCCGGCTGGTCGCCCGGGAGCTGCTGCGCACGCGGGTGCTGGCGCCCCGGGACGTGCGCCGGCTGGACGAGGAGATCCCCGCGTCCTGGATCGACTGGCCCGCACCGGCCACCGCCTGACCGCCCACCCCCCGACCGCGAGAAGGAGAGCCGCACCATGCGCAGAACCGGATGTCATGCTCATGAAATAAAGAAGGGTGCGGTGCTGGCCGGCTGCACCGCCCTCGTGCTGGCCCTGACCGGCACCGCCGCCCAGGCCCGGGACGGCGCCCGGGACCACGCCCGCGACCTCGCCCGCCAGACCCTCCCGGCGAAGGACGGCTGGGCCTCCCACGGCACCGGCACCACCGGCGGTGCCGCCGCCGACGCCGAGCACGTGTACACCGTCACCACCTGGGCCCAGTTCAAGGCCGCCCTCGCCGCCGGCGGCAGCGCACCGAAGATCATCAAGGTGAAGGGCACCATCGACGCGGTCGCCGACGGATGCGACGCCTTCGCCGTGCCCGGCTACGACTTCGACGCCTACCTGGAGAAGTACGCCCCCGAGAAGTGGGGCCTGGACACCGACCTGAGCGCCGAGCCCGACGACAGCCCCGAGGGCCTGCGCCGCGCCTCCGCCGCCCGCCAGGACCAGGCCATCAAGGCGAACATCCCCGCCAACACCACGATCATCGGCGTCGGCCGCGGCGCCGGCTTCAAGGGCGCCAGCCTCCAGATCAAGGGCGTCGACAACGTCATCGTCCGCAACCTCACCTTCGAGAGCCCCCTGGACTGCTTCCCGCAGTGGGACCCCACCGACGGCAGCAAGGGCAACTGGAACTCCGAGTACGACAGCGCCGTCGTGTACGGCTCCACCCACGTCTGGCTGGACCACAACACCTTCACCGACGGCGAGCACCCCGACAGCGCGGCGCCGGCCTACTTCGGCATGCTCTACCAGCAGCACGACGGCCAGCTGGACGTCGTGCGCGGCGCCGACTACGTCACCGCCTCCTGGAACGTCTTCGCCGACCACGACAAGACCATCCTGATCGGCAACAGCGACGGCGAGTCCGCCGCCGCCGTCGACCGCGGGCACCTGAAGGTCACCTTCCACCACAACCTGTTCGAGAACCTCGTCGAGCGCGCGCCCCGCATCCGCTTCGGCCAGGTCGACTCGTACAACAACCACTTCGTGGCCGACGCGTCGTACTCCTACAGCTTCGGCATCGGCAAGGAGTCCCGGCTCGTCGCCGAGCACAACGCCTTCACGCTGCCCGAGGGGATCAGCCCCGCGAAGATCCTGAAGAAGTGGAGCGAGGCGCCGGTCACCGCCGCGCACAACCGCGTCAACGGCCGCACCGTCGACCTGATCGCCGTGCACAACGCGGAGATCCCGCAGGAGACCCTCCAGTCCGGTGCGGGCTGGACCCCCACCCTGCGCACCGCGGTCCACCCGGCCAAGGCGGTCCCCGCGATCGTCGGCCACGGCGCGGGCGCCGGCCGCCTGCGCTGACGCCGCGGCCACCCCGACCGGGCCGGGGCGCCCGCACCGCCCCGGCCCACCCCCCCCGGCCCATGGGCCCCGGTCTGCCGGTCCCGGCCCATCGGACCCGCCCACCGGGCCTGTTCCACCGGTCCCGGGCCACCGAACCTGCACCCGCGCCCCCCGAAGGAGCACACGCATGCACCGCCCTCCCCTCTCCCGCAGAAGCCTCCTCCTGGCCGGCGGCGTCGGCGCGGGCGTCGCGCTCGGCCTCGCCGCCACCCCCGCCGCGGCCCGTCCCCGTCCCCGCCCCTTCGGGCGGTACGGCTCCCCGGCCGCCCGCCTCACCCCCGGCACCCTGTACGTCGACGCGCACGGCCGCGGCGACTTCACCTCCGTCCAGGCCGCCGTGACCGCGGCGGCCGGCAGCGGCCGGACCCTGGTGATCGCCCCCGGCACCTACCGGGAGACGGTCTCCGTCGACGCCACCCGTACCGAGGCCACCTGGATCGGCGCCGGCGAGGACCCCCGCGACGTCGTGATCGTGTACGACAACGCGGCCGGCACCCCCAAGCCCGGCGGCGGCACGTACGGCACCAGCGGCTCGGCCACCGTCACCGTGCAGGCCGACGGCTTCACCGCCCACCGGATCACCTTCGCCAACGACTGGCTGCGCGCCGACCACCCCGGCACGACCGGCACCCAGGCCGTCGCGCTCAAGGTGCAGGGCGACCGCTCCGCCTTCCACCACTGCCGCTTCCTCGGCCACCAGGACACCCTGTACGCCGACACCCGCGACCTGGGCGTCTTCGCCCGCCAGTACTTCGCCCACTGCCACATCGAGGGCGACGTCGACTTCGTCTTCGGCCGGGCCACCGCCGTCTTCGAGCACTGCCACTTCCGCACCCTGGACCGCACCGACCTGTCCGGCGCCCCCTACGGCTTCGTCCTCGCCCCCTCCACCGCGGGCGCCAACCCGCGCGGCTACCTGGTGACGAGGAGCCGGATCACCAGCGAGGCCCCGGACGGCTTCTACAAGCTGGCCCGCCCCTGGGTGCCCAGCTCCGACCTCACCGCCCGCCCCATGCTCACCGTCCGCGACACCCACCTCGGCCCCGGCATCGACGCGGTCGCGCCCTACGCGAACATGCGCGACGCCCACCCCTGGCAGAGCATGCGCTTCGCGGAGTACCGCAACACCGGCCCCGGCGCCGCGATCACCGTCCCGGAGAACCGGCCCCAGCTCGGCCGCGCCGAGGCGGCAACACACACCCGCGAGGCGTACCTGGGGGACTGGCGGCCCTGTGCTCGCCGGTGATCTCCCCGGCTTCCACCGGGCGCTGAGGGACGAGCTGCGCTTCCCGCTCGCCTGGGGCACCTCGCCGATCCGCGACTTCGGCACCTGGCGGCGCACCGCCCGCGCCAAGGTCGAGGAACTCCTCCTCGTCGACCGGCAGGACGACACCCCGTACGACCCGGAGTTCACCGACCGCGCGGAGGCCGACGGCTACACGCGGGAGCGGGTGACCGTCTCCCTCACCCGCTACGCACGCGTCCCCGGCGCCCTGCTCACCCCGCACGGCACCGGCCCCTTCCCGGCCGTCCTCCTCCTGCACGACCACGGCTCCCGGTTCGACATCGGCAAGGAGAAACTGGTCCGGCCCTGGTACGACGACACCCGCCTCGCCTCCGCCCGCCAGTGGGCGCGGCAGTGCTACGGCGGGCGCTTCCTCGGCGACGAACTCGCCCGGCGCGGCCATGTGGTGCTCTGCCTGGACGCCCTCGGCTGGGGCGAGCGCGGCCCCCTCGCCTACGAGCGGCAGCAGGCGCTGGCGAGCAACCTCTACCACCTCGGCAGTTCGCTCGCCGGTCTGCTGGCCCGCGAGGACGAGCGGGCCGCCGCCTTCCTCGCCGGGCTGGACCGGGTGGACGCCCGGCGGGTCGCGGCCCTCGGCTTCTCCCTGGGCGGCTACCGCGCCTGGCAGACCGCCGCCCTCGGCGACGCCGTCACGGCCGCGGCGAGCGTGTGCTGGATGACCGGGCTGAAGGGGATGATGGTGCCCGGCAACAACACCCTGCGCGGCCAGTCGGCGTTCCACATGCTCCACCCCGGCCTCGCCCGGTACCTGGACATCCCGGACGTGGCGTCCCTCGCCGCCCCCAGGCCGATGCTGTTCCTCAACGGCGGGCGGGACCCGCTGTTCACCCCCGAGGGCGTGCGGGCCGCGCACGCCAGGCTGCGTGCCGTGTGGGACTCCCTCCACGCGGGGGAGCGGCTGCGCACGGAACTGTGGCCGGACACCGGCCACGACTTCACCGTCCGCATGCAGGAGGAGGTCTTCGCCTGGCTGGACGCCGCACCGTGACACGGCCGGCGAACCGGCCCGGCATGCCCGGCGCAAGGCGCCGAGGTCTCCTGCGACGCCGGCCCGGGCGAGGCGCCGCGCCGGGAGGTGCCGTCAGCGGGCGTCGCCGGCCGGATTCCCGGCGGTGGGGGCCGGATTCCCGGCGGTGGGGGCCGGATTCCCGGCGGTGGGGGCCGCGAAGCCGCCCCGCACCGCGAGCCGTTCCGCCCCGGCCGTGGTGGTGGCCGTCATCGCGTAGCGGTCGGCCCTCGCGTCCCGGCCGCCCCGCTCGTGGTCGTACTGCCCGGCGAACACCCACCGGCCCGCCGGGACCGTACGGCCCGGCTTGAGTACCCACGTGTAGACGAGGAAGCCGTTCCGCTCGACGGCCGTGAAGACGAAGTCGTCCTCGGGCAGCGACCGCCAGGCGCCGGTGGAGGAGACGCCGCCGGTCTGCCGGATCTCCAGCCGCACGGTGAGCGCCGACAGCCGCTCCCGGGTCCCGAGGGTGACGTTGCTCTGCGCCCAGAACTCGTGGCTGTGCGGGTCCACCGCGCCGTCCGACCACACGGGGCCGTCCCCGGGCGACGCGCCCGGCGCCGGGCCGGCCGGTGGCGCGGGCACCCGGCCGGTGGCGTCCGGCGACGGCGGGGGCGCCGGTGCTGCCGGTGCCGTCACCGGCGGGACGGCGGCCGGGCGCCGCTGCGAGGGAGCGTCCTCCTTCACCGCGGAGGCGACCGTGTACCCGCCGGCCACCAGGACGCCCGCCACCGCGGCCGTCGCCCCCGCCACCCGCGCCCAGCCACCCGCCCGGGGGCGCGCCGCCCGGCGCGGAGGATGCGCGCCTGAGGCCCGGCCGCGCTCGACGCGGGCCAGGATGCGCGCCCGGTCGGGCTCGTGCGCGGCCGCCGCCGCGCGCAGCCGGGCACGCAGTTCCTCGTGCACGTCCCGCCGCACGGTCATCGGTTCCTTCCCCCGGCCTCACCGGTGCGGGCCATCGCCGCGTGCACCGGTCGCGGAACGTGCCGCGTGCCGAGCAGCCGCTGGAGTTCCGCCATCGCCTTCGACGTCTGGCTCTTCACCGTACCCACCGAGACGCCCAGGGCGAGCGCGGTGTCCCGTTCGGAGAGGTCGAAGGCGTGCCGCAGCACCACACAGGCCCGTTTGCGGAACGGCAGCCGGCGCAGCGCCTCCTGCACGTCGACGACGCCCGCCACGTCCGGGTTCTCGGCCCGCTCCTCGCGCTGCGACCAGAACAGGGCGATCCGGCGGCGCTCACGCACCGCGCTGCGGACGCGGCTGCGGGCCAGGTTGGCGACCACGCCGCGGGCGTAGGCCACCGGGTGGTCGGCGCCGCGGATCCGGTCCCAGCGGTGCCACAGCGCCAGCAGGGCGTCCGCCGCCAGGTCGTCGGCGGCGTCCGGCTCGCCCGTCAGCAGATGGGCCAGCCGGGACAGTTCGGCGTAATGGCGCTCGAAGAAGGCGTGGAACTCCATGAAGGCGTCGTCGTCGACTGTCCCCACGAGCGTCTCTCCTCGCAGCGGCTTCCCCGGCGTCGAACAGCCGTCCGCCGGGACGAGACCCGGAACTGTAGCAGCGTTCACCGCGTATCTGTACGGTGTTGTGAACGCCGTATGACGGACTGAACCCGAAGGCGGCCTGCCCCCGTGCCCCGGAGAGACCACGGAGGGAACCGGAGAGAACCCGGAAGGAACCCGAACGCGGTTCACCGCCCCCGCTCGGGAGGCCGAACGCCTAGTTCTTCAACGCCGCCTCCATCATCGCCTTGGCCACCGGCGCCGCCAGCCCGTTGCCGCTGACCTCGGAGCGGGCCGCGTCCGACTGCTCGACCAGGACCGCCACGGCGACCTCCTCGCCGGAGGAGTCCGAGGTGGCGTACGAGGTGAACCAGGCGTACGGCGTCTTGCTGTTGTTCTCGCCGTGCTGGGCCGTGCCCGTCTTGCCGCCGACGGTCGCGCCCGCGATCTGCGCGTTGGAACCCGTGCCCTTCTCCACCACCGTCCGCATCGCCGACTCGAGCTGCTCGGCGGTGGCGGAGCTGACGATCTCCTTCGCATCCGCGCCGTCGTCGTAGTCCTCCAGCACATCGCCGTCACCGTCGGTGATCTGGGACACCATGTGCGGGGAGACCAGCTTGCCGCCGTTGGCGAGGGCCGCGGACACCATGGCCATCTGCAGCGGGGTCGCCGTCACGTCGAACTGGCCGATGCCCGTCAGGGCGGTCTGGGAGTCGTTCATGCCGGACGGGTAGACGCTGGTGTACGCGCGCACGGGCACGTCCTGCGTCTCGTCGTTGAACCCGAACCTCTCCGCCATCTCCCGCACCTTGTCCTGGCCCAGGGCGACCGCCATCCTGGCGAAGACGTTGTTGCAGGAGTACTGGAGCGCAGTGCGGATCGTGGCGTTCGCGCACGGCGCGTTGGGGTTCTCGTTGGTCAGGTCCCGGACCGTGCCCGGCAGCCGGTAGGGGTCGGGGCTGTCGGTGGGCTGGTCCACCGACGCGTACAGCCCGTCCTCCAGCGCCGCCGCCGCGACCACCAGCTTGAACGTCGAGCCCGGCGGCAGCGGCTGGCGCAGCGCCCGGTTGGTGAGCGGCTTGTCCGGGTCGGCGTTGAGCCGCTTCCACGCCGGCCCGGCGGTGTTGGCGTCGGTCAGCGCCGACGGGTCGTACGAGGGCGTCGAGACGACCGCGAGGATCCGGCCCGTCTTCGGGTCGATCGCGACGGCCGCGCCCTTCTTGTCCCCGAGCGCCTCGTACCCGGCCCGCTGCACGTCCGGGTCGATCGTCGTGACCACGTCGCCCGGGTCGGCCCGCTTGTTGGTGACCGTGTCCATCACGGTCTTCAGCCGGCTGTCCGTGCCGTTGAGCAGGTCCGCGTAGATGCCCTCCAGCTGCGTGGGCGCGTAGGCCTGCGAGGCGTAGCCCGTCACCGCCGCGTACAGCTCGCCGTTCTCGTACGTCCGCTTGTACGCGAGGTCGCCGCCCTTCGTCCGCGCCGAACCGGTGACCGCCTCCCCGGCCACGATGATGTTCCCGAGCGGCTCCGCGTACGTTCTGATCGCGTTGCGCCGGTTGTCCTTGTCGTCCGCGAGTGCCTGGCCTTGGTAGAACTGCACCCAGGTCGCCCTGACCAGCAGAGCGAGCACCAGGAGCAGCGTGAAGACCGATGCGCGCCTGATCGTCGTGTTCATCCCGCTGACAGGACGAACGGACGAGGGGGAAACGTTCCCTTCCGGCCGGATTTCTCATCGTCCGTTCATGGAACCCGCCGGTGTCCGGGACACCCGGCCGGGCGCCGCACGGCCAGGTGCCGCACGGCACGGCCGGATGCCGCACGGCACGGCCGGGTGTCGCATGGCGCAGCCGGGTGTCACACGGCCGGATGTCGCCGGCCGAGGCCCGCTCAGCCGTCCAGCGTCAGCACGACCTCGTCGATCTCCGCGCCGCGGGCCCGGGCGAACCCCCGCGCCCGGGCGGTGAGGCGGAACCCGCACTTCTCCAGCACCCGCCGCGAGGCGGCGTTGTCCGCCGCCGCGCGCGCGTACAGCGGGCGTTCGGGCACCTCGGCCAGCAGGGCGCGCAGCGCCGCCGTCGCCACGCCCCGGCCCCAGTGGGCGCGGTCCACCCAGTACGTCACCTCGCGCTCGCCCGGCTCCCCGTACACCGCCGCGCTGCCCACCACGTCACCGTCGGCGAGGATCGTGCGCACGACGTCCCCGGAGGAGCGCAGCCGCGCCCACTGGGCGTCGAAGGCGTCCCGGTCGGCCGGGTCCTCGGGGGTGAAGGCCGCCATGCGCAGGGCCTCCGGGTCGTTCAGCTGCCGGTAGAACACCGGCAGGTCGCTGTCGTGGACCGCGCGCAGCGCCACCCGCATCGGTCAGAGCCTCCGGGTCGCCAGCGTCAGCCGGTCGCGCGCGTCGAACAGCGCGTCCTTCACCATCTGCTCGTGCGCGGGCGTCAGCCGCGCCACCGGCACCGAGCAGCTGATCGCGTCCCGCGCGGGGGTGCGGTAGGGGATCGCCACGCCGAAGCAGCGCAGCCCCAGCGTGTTCTCCTCGCGGTCCACGGCGAAGCCCTGCTCCCGTACCTGGTGCAGCTCCTCGATGAGCTTCTCCCGGTCGGTGAGGGTGTTCTCGGTCAGCGCCGGGAGCGTCTCGGGGAGCATCTTGCGGACCTGCTCGTCGGAGTAGGTCGCCAGGATCGCCTTGCCGAGGGAGGTGGAGTGCGCGGGCAGCCGGCGGCCGACCCGGGTGAAGGGCCGCAGGTAGTGCTGGGACTGGCGGGTGGCGAGGTAGACGACGTTGGTGCCGTCCAGGCGGGCGAGGTGGATGGTCTCGGTGGTGTCGTCCGAGAGGCGGTCCAGCGTCGGGCGGGCCGCCGCGACCACCTCGTCGCCGTCGATGTAGGAGGTGCCGACCAGCAGCGCCCGTACGCCGATGCCGTACCGCGTGCCCGTCGCGTCCGTCTCCACCCAGCCCAGGTCCACGAGGGTGCGCAGCAGCATGTACAGGCTGGACTTGGGGTAGCCGACGGCCTCCTGGACCGCCGCGAGGGAGTGCATGCCGGGTTGCCCGGCGAAGTATTCGAGCAGTTCCACCGTCCGCACCGCGGACTTGACCTGCGCTCCGCCACCTGTCTCGCCTGCCGCCATCGCCGTTGACCCCTTCGTTCGACGGGAAGCTGGAGATATAGTCTCCGCACAGCCATTCATCATCAGAGACAGCGTTCAGTATATCGAACGACCCTGGTGGATGACGTACATCCTGCGGCATGCATGCGACTCGCATGCGGCATCAGAGGGAGGGCCCGCGTGGCAGCAGCACCAGTCTGGAGTGTCGACCCCCGAACCGGGAAGCAGCGTGAACAGGTTGCGGTGGAGGCCACAGCCCAGGAGGTGGACGCCGCCGTCCGCGCCGCCCACGACGCGCGCGGCGCCCTCGCCGACCGCGGCGTCCGCGCGGCGTTCCTGCGCACCGCGGCCGAGGAACTGGAGGCGGCCAAGGACGGCCTCGTCGAGACCGCCGACGCCGAGACCGCGCTCGGCACGGTCCGTCTGACCGGCGAACTCGCCCGCACCTGCTACCAGTTGCGGGCCTTCGCGGACATCGTCGACGAGGGCGCCTTCCTCGACGTGGTCATCGACCACCCCGACGACACCGCGACCCCGCCTGTCCCGGACCTGCGCCGCTACAAGGTGCCCCTCGGCGTCGTCGCCGTCTACTCCGCCTCCAACTTCCCCTTCGCCTTCTCCGTCCCCGGCGGCGACACCGCGAGCGCCCTCGCGGCGGGCTGCCCGGTCGTGGTCAAGGCCCACCCCGACCACCCGGCCCTGTCCGAGCAGGTTGCCGGGGTGCTGCGCCGGGCCGCCGCCCGGCACGGCATTCCCGAGGCCGTGGTGGGCCTGGTGCACGGCTTCGAGGCGGGCATCGAGCTGATCAAGCACCCGCTGATCGCCGCGGCCGGCTTCACCGGTTCCGTCCGCGGGGGCCGCGCCCTCTTCGACGCGGCCGCCGCCCGCCCGGTCCCGATCCCCTTCCACGGCGAGCTGGGCTCCCTGAACCCGGTCGTCGTCACCGAGGCCGCCGCGGCCGAGCGCGCCGAGGAGATCGGCTCGGGGCTGGCCGGCTCCATGACGCTGGGCGTCGGCCAGTTCTGCGTGAAGCCGGGCCTGGTCTTCGCCCCGTCCGGCGAGGAGGGCGACCGCCTGGTGAAGTCCCTGGCCGACGGTGTCGCCGGCACCGGCGCCGGGGTCCTCCTCGACCACCGCATGCGCGACAACTTCGTCGCCGGCGTCGCCGAGCGCGCCCAGCTGCCCGGCGTCGAGGCTCCGGTGACCCCGGGCGCGGGCGACGAGCACACCGTCAGCGCCGGTTTCCTGACCGTGCCGGCGAGCCGGCTGGCCGAGGAGGGCGAGCACGACCTGCTGCTGGAGGAGTGCTTCGGCCCGGTCACCGTGGTGGCCCGCTACGAGGACGAGGACGAGGTCCGCTCCGTCCTCACCCGCCTGCCCGGCAACCTCACCGCGACCGTCCACCTCTCCGAGCGGGAGGCCGCCGGGGAGGGCCGGGGCACCGAGATCCTCGCCGAGCTCACCCCGCTCGCCGGGCGCGTGCTCGTCAACGGCTGGCCCACCGGGGTCGCCGTGGCGCCCGCCCAGCACCACGGCGGTCCCTACCCGGCGACGACCTCCACGTCCACGTCGGTGGGCGGCACGGCCATCGAGCGGTGGCTGCGGCCGGTGGCCTACCAGAACGCGCCGGAGGCGCTGCTGCCGCCGGAACTGCGGGACGACAACCCGCTGGGGCTGCCGCGGCGGTTCAACGGGCGCCTGGAGCGGTAGCCCGCCCGGCGTGACGGCGCCGCCCCGGGCGCGCCGTCGCCCGTCGCGCCGTCGCCCGTCGCGCCGTCGCCCGTCGCGGGGCGGGCCGGTTTCGGGGCGGGGGGCCCCGAACGGGGGGGGGCCCCCCCCCGGTCGGCGGGGGGGGGCCCCGGGGGGGGGGGGGAGTTCAAAACAAAGAAAAACAAACACAAAAA